>DAHXMK010000135.1 GCA_027365515.1 Candidatus Aminicenantota bacterium | reverse complement strand
TCGTCCAGGCGCTTCTCGGCGCTGGAAGCTCCGGCGCGGTTTACGACGTGCTGGACGAACTGGTCGGCCGCCGCGCCGCGCTGAAGGTGCTTTGGGACGAGGCTGACGAACGCGCCGATTCCTTCCAGCGGTTGAGGCGCGAGGTCCTGGCCGCGCAGGCGATCCGCGACGAGAGCATAGTCGCCGTCCATGACCTTTTGATCGTTGAGGGCCGGCCGGCGCTCCTTATGGAGCGAGTCGAGGGGAAGTCGCTCAGAGAAAAGATTCTCTCGGACGGGCCTTTAGAATACCGGGAAGCGGCCAGGATCATCGAGAAGGTGCTCGGGGCGATCAAGCTTCTGCACGGATCGGGCATCATCCATCGCGACGTCAAGAGCGGGAACATCTTGCTTGCAGATGATGGCGCCGTCAAGCTCGGGGACTTCGGCCTCGCGAAAGGGGACTCTCTCGGCGCGACGCTCACGGCCACCGGTGCGACGCTCGGGACCCCCGGATATATGGCGCCGGAATTGATCAAGGGACAAGACGCTTCGGCCATATCGGACCTCTATTCGGCGGGGGTCGTGCTCTTCGAGATGCTCGCGGGGCGCCTGCCATTCGAAGGCACCTCGGGACTGCACGTGGCCCACATGCACGTTTCGGAGCGGCCGCCGCTCGAATTGCTCAAAAGGAATGGCATCCCAAAGTGGCTGATCCATGTCACCAGCCGCCTGCTCGAAAAGGAGCCTCGCGACCGTTACATTTCGGCGGAAGAAGCGATCACCGCTCTGGAGTCCAGGCGCTCCACCGGCGTGGCCTTCAGAATCGCGAAACTGGTTCGCGCTCACGGGGCCGCGTTGGCCGGCATCGGCGCGCTTGCCCTGGCCGCCGCCGTCCTCGCTCTTTGGGGAAGCCGGTCTAATGGTACTCTTTCCCTCTCATTTCACGACAACGTTCTGGAGGCCAGAAATTCCTCGGGTGGTCTTGCCTGGAGGAAGACTCTGCCGCGCAATGTTCAGTCGGCATGCTTCGGCCGCTTCGGTCCGGGAGGAAGCCCCGCCGCCGCATGCGCTGTCGCGTGGGATGACAAAGCGGGCGAAGTCGAGCCCTCCGTCGGCGGAAGCGCCGTCTGGTTTTTTGACGGCACCGGCCACGAGCTTGAAAAAATCCCGCTGCCCTCCATGGGCAAGGGGTTCAACCTCCATTTCGAGGCAAGCCTCTCATCCCACAGGTTCGCCGCCAACGAGCCGGAGAGGCTGGTCGTTTACGCGCGCCACCACACCTGGCATCCCACGGGCCTCTTCATCTACTCCTTCAAGGGGGCGCGCCCATGGAACGTCAACAGGATGACCGACTTCTCCTTCATCAACTCCGGGGCTCTGGCGGGATGGAGCTATCGCGACCTCGATGGCGATGGAATAGACGACATAGTCTGCGCCGGGATCAACATGCCCCTATTCTGGACCGATTTCGTCGCGGGGCTCAAAGTGGGCCCGCCCTCGGAACACCTGGCCAACCTTACCTCCCCGGATATTAATTTCGGCTTGAACTCCTCGCCGCTCTTTTACCACCTCTTCTCCTTCGAACTATTGGAGAGGATAAGACTGTTGTCGGGGCCGGCGGGCGAGCCGTTGCTCGCAATGGGCAACCGCGCGCCGTGGGCCATCGGCCCAAAGGGCGAAATCGAAATGCCCGGCTGGCGCGCCCCCGTTCAAAGCAAGGAGTCGGAGTTCAACGGCATGCTTTCTCAGCTTGCCTTCTTGAGGGACAACGGAAAGTGGGCCGATCTGCTCGGACAGGCCGAAGAGTTGCCGTCGGGCCTCTCGCCTGTACACGATTGGATCAGGCGGCTCTACAAGGCGGCGGCGCTGGCCGGCCTCGATCGTCCCGCCGATGCTCAGAAGCTGATTCTCAGCGAGAAGTCGGGAGATGTTCCCATCTATGCCGACCAGATGTTGCTCGATGCCACGTTCCTGGAGGGCAGGTACCAAGAGGCTCAAAGGCTTTACTTCTCGTTTCCGGACACGGTGCGGGCCATCAAGCCAGAGCTTGGCAACACGGTGCTGCTTTCCGCGCTTTGCGACGGGAACGGAAAGGATCTGCCCAAGCTGGCGGCCAGCAGACAGATCGCCAGTTACAACTGGTACCCGTCAATGCTTG
>DAHXMK010000111.1 GCA_027365515.1 Candidatus Aminicenantota bacterium | reverse complement strand
TTCGCCGCCACCGGCGGCGCTGTCGCCACGGCGCCGGGGGACGCCATCTTCGCCTCGGAAGGTGCGGCTGCCTTCGGAACAACGGCTGCTGGTTCAGGCGGAGCCTGTTCGGCCTTCGGTCTCTCGATATTCTTTTGTCCTGCCGGCGCCGGTTCCTGCATTGCCGCCGCCTCGGCCGCCGGAACCGGCTGCTGCTGTTTCAGCGCCTGAGGCTGAGTTGCGGCGGGCGGCGGCGTCACGACGATTTCAGGGGCGCCTCGCATTTCAAGATAAATCCAGCCGAGAGCGACGGCCACCGCGACGGCGCACGCCCCGGAGGCGGCGAGAGCCCAATTGACGCTTTTTGCAGGAGGTTGAGGCGAAGGCGGTTCAAGAGAGGCAGCTTCAGAAACGGAATTTTTTTCATAAGCGGAAAGCAGCACCGATGGCTCGATTCCGATATGCTGGGCGATGGCCTTCAGATAGCCGGTCACGAAAACCTTCGCGGGGAGCGCGTCCCACCGCTCTTCTTCGAGGGCATCCAGGAAGACGCGCCGCACCTTCGTCGCCCTCGATAGCTCGTCAAGCCCGATGCCGCGGGATTCCCTTTCTCGGCGAAGCGTCGCGCCGAGCCCGTCACCTTTCCCGGTCATCGCTCCCCCCCCAAGCTTCGTCTGAATCATTCGCCTGATGGCCGCCGGTACCTTCATGTCGTGCAGGAGGCTCTTGAGATCCTGCGCGCCCAACTGCGTGATGAACGGAATAACCGCCGATATGGGCGTGCTCGAATTGCGCAGCAACGCTATCCTCACCTCTTTGCGAGTTGACCATTTCGGGTCTCTGGCGATCGCTTCGAGGACGGGGCCTGGCGTGCGGCTCTGGTTGATAATGAAAAGGACGTCCTCTTCAACCAGCCGCGGGTTTTCGAGCAGGGCGGCGGTCACGCGGGCTTCTTTCTCCAGCCGGAGCGCTTTGAGTGTCTGGCCGCCGGCCACCCTCGCCAACGAGACCTTCTCGCCGACGGCTAGCGCGGGAAGCCGCTGAAAGAGCACCGACTCGGCCATGTGGCGCACTTCCGTTGCCAGCCTGAAATTCATGGTCACGAGGTTAAGCTCGCGCCAGAAGAGGAACTTGACGTAGTTCATCGCCTGTGGAAGCGGGGTGTTTGGGTTGTTGACCAGATAGTACTGTACCCGTTGGGACCGCACCCACTTCGTCTTGGCCACGCTCTGGAGGAACTCCCCGGGAAGGTCGGGCCTTTCGAGCAGCTTGATTATATGCTTCTCGTCGGCATGGGGGTGTTCAAGAAGAAGATGGAGATCCTCTCCCGACAGCGTGGGCAGGGCTGCCCACAATTCGTCCGATGATGCCTCTGGCCGGAGCATCTTCCCTCCAGGCTCCAATTCTAACCCTCTTGCCCCGTTTGGCCAAGAGAGCCCGCCTCACGGCTGGCATTGCCTCGGCGGGGGGGCGCGGCCGGGCTTGGCGGGCGGGCAGGGCGCGGCGCTACATGATCATCGCGGCGAGGGCCTTTCGCTCGTTTGGAGGGAGCAGCGCCGCGTTGGCGGCTGCAACGCGGCAGCCGATGATCGCGGCGCTCGAAAGGCCGGACCGCCTTGCCAGACGCTCTTCGGCGGCGAGCGAAGTAGAGAAGAGCCCGGGGTCGTCGGTCGAGATGGAGCAGGGCACGCCGTTCTTAACCAACGCGCCGATTGGGTGCGGCTTTCCGGCCGGGACCGCGCCGGTGGCGTAATTTGATGAAGGGCAGATTTCAAGGTGAACATTTTGTCCGGCCAGTCGCGCCATCAGCGCGGGATCGGCCGCCGCGGCTACACCGTGGCCGATCCGCTTGGCGCGAAGAATGTCAATCGCATCGGCCACCTCTTCGGGGCCGGAAGCCTCGCCGGCGTGCACCAGGAGTGGAAGGCGCTCCGCTTCGCATGCGTCGCTCAGCCAGGAGAAGAGCTTCGCCGGAGCCGCCTTCTCATCGCCACCCAAGCCGATGCCAGAGACCCCTCTTTTTCGATAGCCCAGGGCGAGGCGCAAGTCCCGTTCGAGCAGCCCCTTATCCCACTGGCGGACGCCGTCAACGATGAACTGGTGACTTGTGAAAGCACCGAGCCGCGCGGAGCATAGCGCCCTTAGGCTCTCCTCGGGGTCAATGCCATGGCGCTCCCAGACGGAGGGGGAAACCCTGATTTCTGCGTAAGCAACCCTCTGTCGCGACAACCGCTTTAGCAGCCTATTCAAGAGCCAGACCACATCATCCGCGCTTCGCAAAAAGCCTACGACCGCTCCGAAATGGCGCAAGAATTCGTCAAGGCAACCATGAACAAAAAGATTCCTAACTTTCTCATCGTCAATTCCAGCAATCTTGTTTTTTGACGCGAGAAGAAGGGCGTCACCCACGGTGACCGCTCCCTCGAGGTGCAGGTGCAGCTCAATACGTTTCCAGCTTGGTTCGGTCACGGCAACCGGCCGGGCCTCTCAGTCGCGAGGTTCCGTGAAATCGTAGTGCTGTTTGAGCGTCGTCACCTTGATGTCAATAGGTATGTCGAAGACGACGTGGATGTGGTACCAATCCGCATCCTTGCGGACCTGAATGTCCTGCTGCTTTATCGGCAGATGCAGTTCGTCGGCTTTCTTGAGCAGGCTCTGTACGACGTAGTCGGGTTCAGCGCGGCGCATTTTGAGGTCCGGGTCGCTGTTCCACCGGGCCATCTCGTCCCTGAATTCGTAAGCGTTGACTCTCGGCGGGATCCACTTGACCGCGACGTAAACCGCGATTGCTATCGCCGCCAGGAAGAGGAAGAGGCTCAACTTGCCTTCACCGCGCTCTTTTCGGCTCATGGGACGCTCCTTTAACTCTCCACGGGGAAATTATGCTCCAAGAATCAGCGCCCGTCAATCCTTGAGGGATTGAATCGCGGAACGGATATCCTCCGCCTTTTTGGCGTACTCTTCCATGAGTTTCTTGCTCTTCTCGACCACTTCGGCCGGCGCGCGCTCCGAAAAAGAGGGGTTGGCCAGCTTTGCGGCGAACTTCGCGTGGTCGGCCAAGACCTTCTTCAGGTCGTTTTCCAGCCTCTGCCTTTCTCGGCCGGCGTCGGCCGCCTCGGCCGCGGCGGCCCTCATGGCGAAGCGGAAGCCGCCCGAGACCCCTTTGGCCCATGGCTGTTCGTCAGGCAGCGAATCGGCAAGGTCAAGGGACGACAGGCGCGCCAGGAACTTTATCTCGTCCTTGGAGATATCCACGGCATTTTTGAAACCGGCGTCGGCAGGAACCACCACGGCTGCGAGCTGGGCCGAGGCGGAAAGGCCTCTCTCGGCGCGGACGTTCCTCATCTTATTCACGAGTTCCATAACCACGGTCAGATGGGAAGGCGCCGCGTAGCCATACTCCGTCCCGGATGGATAAGTGACGCTGGCTAGAAAACCATTTCTCGGCGCGATCTTCTGCCACAGCTCCTCGGTGACGAATGGCATGATCGGATGAAGCAGGCGCAAGGTCCCCTCAAGGACGGTGAAAAGGGTCCAGCGTGCCGCGGCGGCCCCGCTTCCTCCCGCTTGTATGGCTGGCTTCGACGCTTCCAGGTACCAGTCGCAGAAGCTGTGCCAGGTGAAGTGGTAGAGCAGATCGGCCGCCTCGTAGAACTTGAAAGCCTCGAGAGCCTCGTTCGCCGAACGCGCCGTCTTTTCGAATTCGGAAAGAATCCAGAGGTCCCAGGGCCCCAAGGTCTCTTTCGCGGGCGCTTCAGGCGCCTGTTCGCCCGCCTGCATCATGACGTACCTAGCCGCGTTCCAGAGCTTGTTGGCGAAAGCCCTGTAGCCTTCCATCCTCTTGGTGTCCAGCGCGACGTCGGTGCCTGGAACGCAGAGGATGGCGAGCGTGAATCGAACCGCGTCTGCCCCGTATTGCTCTATCAGTTCCAATGGGTCCACGACGTTTCCGAGCGTCTTGCTCATCTTTCGGCCCTTTGCGTCGCGCACGAGGCCGTGGAGAAAGACCTCCTTGAAAGGCGCCTTGCCGGTGAACTTCAGCCCGGCCATTATCATCCTGGCGACCCAGAAGAAGAGGATGTC
>DAHXMK010000079.1 GCA_027365515.1 Candidatus Aminicenantota bacterium | reverse complement strand
TCCAGCGGCGCGCCCATGAAATCCTTGTAGAAGCTCTGCGGCGTGTAGTTCTTCAACGGGCTCACCTTCTTGTCCTTGTCCTCGTAGCGCCACTTGAAGGTCGTTGGCGGCTCGCCGAGGCAGAGGACGAGGACTTTGTAGACCTCCTTCAGCGTATCGAGCTTGGCGCTTTGAGCCTCCTCTGGCGTTTTGGCGTCGCGCTCGGCTTTGATCCCCTTGCGCATCACGGTGCTCAGAAGGTCATTCATCTGGTCCGTGTGACTGGCCTGCTGCGTGTCCGGCATGATTGTGCTTGGCACCACTCCGTAGCGGGAGACGAGGTAACGGACGTAGTTCCAATCGCCGCCGTCTTCTATCGGTTTCTTCAATAGAAGCTCGTTCTTTCGGCTGTCGGGCGGCTCGTTCTTGAGCGCTATCGCCAACTCAAGGGTTCGGTTGGCCCGCTCGAGCTTGTCCCAGAACTGATTGTAAGCCTGGGAAAGCTCGAAGTTTTCGAGGTTGTACTTCTTCATCACGCCGGGCCTGAGCATGTTGAGGCCGCCAAAGAGCCAGCAGCGCCCGCTCTGCTGCTGGTTGGTGATCTTTCCCTCCTTGACCACCTTCGTGAACAAGGTGTCGTCGGAGATGACTTTCTGGTGGTCGGCCACGAGCGCGCTGATGTCGTTCTCGGCAAGGGCGTTCTGAGCCGCCTTCATCGCCGGCGTCATCACGAGAGACTGGCGCAGCTTCTCCATCACCTCGGGCGTCAGCGCCCCGCTTGGCGACGGGTTTTCCCCTGGGCCGGGAGCGTACTGCGCGCAAAGCGGCAGCGCCACGGCCATCAGGAGCATCGCTGGGAAACGGAATCGAAAAGTCATGTCGTCCTCCTTCAAGACAAGGGTACATCCTACACCATGAGCGGCGCGAAAAGAACGGGTCGCGGCGCCGCCGCGTAGTAGAATTACGGAGGCCGCCTTTGGCAGCGGGAGGACGACGATGGGACTCAGGATGCTGCAAGTGGACGCTTTCGCCGAGAAGCCGTTTGAGGGCAACCCGGCCGCCGTTGTATTTCTCGACGAAGAGCGCGATTCCGCCTGGATGCAGAAGGTGGCGATGGAGATGAACCTATCCGAGACCGCTTTTCTGCTACGGGAAGGCGAGGGGTGGCGCCTGCGCTGGTTCACTCCCGCCGTCGAGGTTGACCTCTGCGGCCACGCGACGCTCGCCAGCGCCCATGCCTTGTGGGAGGAGCGCCGCGCGCAGGCAGCGGGCGCGATAAGGTTCTTCACCAAGAGCGGAGAGTTGAGGGCGGCCAGGCGCGAAGAGGCCATCGAGCTTGATTTCCCGGCCACGCCCGCCGATGCCGCCTCGCCGCCCTCCGAATTGGCCAAGGCGCTCGGCGTTTCGCCGCGGTTCGCCGGAAAAACCAGGTTCGACTGGCTTTTCCTCGTTTCGTCGGAATCGGAGGTCATGTCCCTGGCGCCCGACTTTCAGGCAATGAAGCGGTCGACGGAGAGGGGAGTTATGGTTACCGCCCCCGCGTCGTCTCAAGGCTGCGATTTCGTCTCTCGTTTCTTCGCACCGGCGGCCGGCATTGACGAGGACCCTGTGACCGGGTCGGCCCACTGCGCTCTCGGCCCCTTCTGGAGCGGGCGGTTGGGCAAGAACGTCCTCTCGGCGCGGCAGTTATCGCGCCGTGGAGGAACCCTGTCGGTCCGCGTTGATGGACAGCGCGTCTTCATCGGCGGGCGAGCGGTGACCACCCTCCACGGCGAGCTCTTGGGCTAAGGCGGCCTTAAGTTGGGAGAATCATTCGTCGTCCAGCCTGAACGGCCCTACCGAGACCTGAAGGGGAAAGGCGTTCTGCTTCGGCGCTCTCACGATAAGATCGGCTGAACGGAACTCGTCCGGCTCGAAGTTGTGGCCCTGAGCGTCAACGAAGTCGTCCCATTCGATGTGATCGGCAACCCAGTCGCGCCCCTGGGCCGGCATGTCGTGGACGAAGATTTTTTCACCGTCCGCGTTTCTGGCTTTGACCACCAGCTCGATTTTCGCCTTCTGGTCCTCGATCTTGAACCAGATGGTCATGCCGTCGAAATAGTTCCACCGGCTTATCTCATCGAACAGCCACGCGCACTCCGATTTGTCCGACGCGAGGCTGATGGACAGCGATCTGGAAATGTTCGTCTTCGGCGGCCCGGCCATCAGGAGGGAATAGGAAGCCATGCCTGTTGTCTTGCAGTCGGCCGCGTTCTCGAAGGTCTGAAGATAGACCGGCGTCCCTACGAAAGGCGGAGTCGAGGCCGGCCAGGCGAACTCGCCTTCATCGAGGCGGCCCGTAGAAAAGAGCGCCGCCTTGAATGTCATCGGCGCGTCGAGTTCTTTCTGGCAGCTCCAGGCGAGTTTCACTCGCGGATGCTTCAACGGCTCGAAGGCGGACTTCCCGCTGTGAAAGAGTGTGAATGGGACAAATATCTGATGGTACGACGGGTCTCGCGTCGAGATCCCGTATTTGAACGCCTCGCCCGTCCCAGCGTCCACTATGGAAAAGTCCACGTACCTGTTCGTGCCGTCAGGCTGAAAGAGGAGCCCCATGCCCGCCGAGCGATCCCACCCTTTGGTGCCGGTCTCATCGCTGGTGATTTCCGACGCCGCCCCGGCCGGGAAGTAAACCTGAATCGCGAGCAGCCTGCTCTTGCCGTCCTGGATCGCCGAAAGCGTCACCCTCGCCTCGTTTCCAGTGGCGTGCCACGCCAGGTTGGGAGAGATG
>DAHXMK010000073.1 GCA_027365515.1 Candidatus Aminicenantota bacterium | reverse complement strand
CTCGGGAATCTTGGAGGATTGCCATATTCCATCCATGGTCTCGATCAAAGGAAGCGGGAAGTGATTTCGGAGAAGGCGGCTGATTTCGGCCTGATGGCCGCTCAGGAAGGCCTCGGGCATGGAGGCGTTGTAAATCCTGCCGATCGTGTTCATCAGCTCCGGGATATGGGTCTTTGATTCAAGCGCGCGCTCCAGGATGAAAGGTATGACGGCGGCGTCCCCCATCTTGCCGAGCGCCTTCAGGATGGCTTTCTGAAAACGGGCCGTATCGTAGAGCTCCATCAGCTTTTGCGACGCAAGAGGCCCGCCTGTGTCCGCCAGCGCGTCAACGATGTGAAACAGAACCCAGTCATCGCCCCTTGACATCAGGTCGAAGAGAACCGGCAGATTGCCTGGGTCCTTCAGCTTGCCCAGGCTAGTAATAGCCGCGCAGGTGATGTTCTTGTTATCGTGGCTGAGGTAATAGATCAAGTGGGGAACGGAACCCTTTCCCGGGATTTCTCCTAGAAGGAGGATCAGCGCCAGCTTGACGTCCGGGTCCTCCTCGACCAGCGCCTCGTAGGCGTAGGGAAGTACCGCCTGGCCTAGCTTGACCAGAGCTTCGAGAGAGGTGTTCCTCCGCCCGGCGTTGGCGTCGTCGTGAAGCCCCTCGATCATGAGAGGGATCACATCCTTGGGCGATTGCGCGAGGGCCGCTTCCACCGCCGCCTTCCGAACGCGCCAGTTGGCGTCGCCTAGCAGCGCTGGAAGAAGAGGGAGCACAACTGGAGACGGCTCCTCGAGCAGCAAGAGGGCGGCCCTTCGTCGTTCTTCGACATCGCCTGAAGCGGCGAGCTTGGCCCAGTCTTCGCCCATGTCAGCCCCCTTCAGCGGCGATGAAGGTAATCGGCCACCACCTGCCTGAGCAGATTTCCCTTGCCGGGATAACGCTCCTCGACGTAACGGCGGCCCTCGGCCGCCTCGTCGGCGAAAACGCGAAAGAAGTCGTCCACCTTCTTGACCTCCGCCATCCTCGCGCTCTCGTAGACGAGAATGTCGGTCAGCACTATTCGCGCCAGGCGCATCGCCCCTTCGCCGGCCTCGTCCCCCTGCGCCGTCTCCTGTAATGGAAAGTGAAGGTGATAGGTGAGCTTGTGGAGTATAGCCCCTTCGCTCCATCCTTCATCAATGTAGTCGTCGGCGCCGTATAGCGATTCAGGAAGCCTGGTATAGCGCCTGGGGTTGTGAATGGCGCCAAGAAGTATGACCGTTTCGGGACGGACCCCCTCGTTCGTAACGCGGGTTATGAGGTCTATGCCCATCAGCTTTGGAAGGTAGGGATTGACGAGCAGCAGCCGCGGTTTCTCCCGCGCTATCACTTTGAGCGCCTCGTCACCTTCCTCAACGACGAATAGGTGGAGCTTCTGTTTCGAGAGCACGCCGACGAGCTGAGTCCTGAAATCCCGCTGAATGTCGGCAAGCACCGCCTTGATGCCGTCGCCGTTTCCCTTTATCTCGTGCGCCGCCTCTTGGGACGGCGCCACCAGAAACTCCTGGCCGCAGCTCTTGCAGCGCACGCGAAGCAGCCGGCTTCTGGCGTCGGTGATCCTGTAGCGCTTGAGGCAGCCGGGGCATTGTACGATCATGTTGTTCTCCGCGACGAGTCCAAGTCCAGAAATAGCGGTAGGTTGAGTAGGGCGACACTTCGGTCACGATGGTGGAAGACGCCCTCGACGAATTCCTGCTCCATCGGCAGGAAGCTTTCAGGCGGCGGTTCGAGAGAACTCAGGTCAACCTCCACCACCTGTTCGATCGCGTGGGCATAAAGGCCGAAAAGCTCCTCGCCAAGGTCCAGGACCACCACCTTGGCCCCTTCACCAGCGCCATCTTCCCCCAGCCCCAGGCGCGCCGCGCCGTCCAGGACCAAGACTATCCTGCCTCTCAAGGAGAAGATGCCCTTGACGTAATCGGGAGAGTGGGGGATTGGAGTGGCCGGCCTTGCCTCGATGATTTGGGAGACGTCCGAAATCGGTATGGCGTATCTCCGTTTTGAGAGCTTGAAGATGAGCAGCTTTTCCACGTGGCGAGTGACCGCCTCCGGTGCCTGTTCGCCAAGGTTTTGCGAAGCGGGCGCCTGAACCGGTTGCACCTGGGGAATGCTTTCAGGAGCGGCAGCCTCCTGAATCGTAGCCTCAGGGGCAGTGCCGGGCTCGTGTTTCGTGGCCGGTTCGTCGGCCCGGGGGGCTTTGGCCGCCTGCCCCTCCGAAAGAGCCTCTGCCATCGCTTCGGCGCGAGGAGTTCCGGGCTTAGCTGGAGCGGCTGCCGCTTTAGCCTTCTTCCGAATCTTGGCCAGGTCCACGCTCACCTCCGGAGATAATAATTATAGATAACACGAGGCTACTAAGCAAACGCCGATGGCGGTCAGCCGCCGCCAAAAGCGCGGCGCAGTTCTTCAAGCGCCATTTGAGCGTGCCTTCGGACGGTCACCTCACGGATGCCCATCAGCGCGGCAAGCTCGGCGTCCTCGACGCCAAGCACTTCCCTCAATATGAAAACGAGCCTCCTTGCCCTCGGGAGCTTCTGCGCCCACCGGTAAAGGTCCCGGATTTCAACCTGCATTCCTTGTACGGCTAACGCCGGAAGGTTCTCGGGCAAGTCGTCCAGCGAGTCATGCTTGTGCTTGTGGGCCGCGAGGTGGGAGTAAGTTCTCCTCACCGCGATTGTTCGGAGAAACGGCAGCGGATCATCGCCGCTCCTCAGCCGGGGCAATGCCCTGAAAAACCGGTAAAAGGTCTCCTGCAAAATGTCCTCGGCATCTTCACGGGAGGGGACCATTTGAAAAACCAGCCTGAAGAGGATTGGGGAATACTTTCCCACCAGGCGGGCGAAGGCGTGCTCGTCTCCCTCCTTGGCGGCGATAATCCAGCTTGTGACCTCTTCCCCGTACTGCACGGAGATCAGTATAGACTGGTATTCCCGCGGTTGTCCACGGCGATGGCGGTGTAGAAGAGGGGAATGACGCCGGCTCCGTCGCAGTAAGTGACGGTCGCGCCAGGCGCCGCCACCGGGAGCGTTGCCAGGAATGTGTAAGAGGAGGGCTTAACGTGGTCGGAGGAGTGGCTCATCGGATAGAAGCCATAAATATCGTAATGGTCAACGAGAGAAGCACCGCCGCCGATTGACGTGCTCACCGCCGTAAAGCTCACCTGCGTCTGGGCGCCGCATGAGGCGTTCTTGGCGACCTTCAGGCTAAGAATGGGTGACGGCGGCTGGTTTGACGCCGGGGAGCGGTTGCCGTTCGCGTCCAGCGCGACCACGAGATAGGTCACCGTCCCGGCGAGCGAGACCGCGCCGGTGTCGGTGTAGGTGTAACTGGTGGCGGATGTGGCTGAGATGGTGATCTTGGCGTTGGGCGAGCTGGTCGAGACAGTGTCCAGGCTCCAATTGTAGGAGTTGACGACCCGGAACAACTGGAAGCTCGCGACGCTGCACGCTTGGCCGCCCACGTCAACGAGCGGCTTGGACCAAGTCAATACGAGGTCGTTGCCCGAGCGGGTGACCATCAAGTCGGTAATCATGGCCGGGGGCCTGATAGCAAGGCGCAAGCCGGTGGGCATTCCAGTGGCCTCCGCGCTTGGCGCGCTCGTCTTGCTTGAACTGTTTGTCGCCGTGAGAACGAAGTAGTACTTCACATTCGTCGTCAGGCCGGTGAGCAGTGTCGTGGTAACGGTTTTCGGATAGCTCTGAGAATTGGTGTAGCTGCCGCTCGACGTCCCCCACCATAAGGTATAGTGGTCCAGGTCGCTTTCGCTGTTGGCGTTCCAGCTTATGTTGAGTGAATCGCCGTTACCCGTGTCGGTGGCCGACAATCCCGTAGGCGCCGCCGGAGGGTTGGGGTTCGTCGGCGTCGCTGAAGCTACGTTGGACGGAGGGCCTTCAAATCCATTCGAGTCAACCGATGTCAAGTAGTAGTAGTAAGTCGTGGCGTTCGTAAGGCCGCTATCGGTGTATGAGGTCTGCGTCCCCGGAATCGTCGGCGCTATCAGCGTCCAGCTTGACCCACCGTTTGAGGATCGGTAAAGCCTGATGTAAGAAGCGGCGGGTGATGGCGCCGTCCATGAGAGCGAAACGGCGGCGTTTTGCGAGACAGCCGCGAGGGAAGCGGGCGGCGGCGGAGCCGGCAACTTGAGAACAAGCGACGGGTCGCCGATGGTGACGTTGTTGAAAATTCCCCTCGTATCCGAGGAGGGGAGCGAAAACCTTCCGGCTTCAACGAGGTCGCCGTCAACCCGCACTTTGTAAATCCCGAAAGCCTGCTGGAAGAAAGTCCCGCTGAAAGTCGTGTCTTCGGAGAGGTATCCGATGGTCGTGTTGCCGCAGGAGCCGATTGAGCCTCGGTCGGGGCGCGCCATCAGGTCCTTCGCAATGGCCGGCGCTGGAGAATTCGGCTCATCAAACGCCGAAGCGTAACAGGTGCCCATGATGACGAAAGGCAGGTGGGTCGTTGGACTAAGAAGGTCAATGTCCGATTGGGTGTTGCCATTGCGGACCTGCTGGCTCGTAAAGAATGACGCGCTGCCGCCATAATAACCCCACCAGTAAAAGAGGCCATGGCCCACGTAGCTCGTAAGAGCGCAGTTGGGAAACGCGTTGCGAATGTCGCTGGCGCAGGTCGTCGAGTCGGTTCCGTTGTATGGGGGCTGGCCATAGTATATTTTCTGGCTGGTCCAAGGAGAGGCGAGCCAAGTCGAGGCCAGCGAGTTATTCAAGTTTTCGAAGTTCTGTCCGTCGGAATCGGTCTGGTCGGAAACCAAGAGCGCTTGGCTGAACCACGATCCAGAGAGCGCTTGATCCTCGTAGCCCATAATCTTGTTCAAAATGGCTTCTGAACTGGAAAAGCTGGTCACGGGCAGACGGCCGACCGCCGCGTCTGGGTATCCGTCGCCATTCCAATCGGCGTACCAGCAATCCGAGGCATATCTGCCGAGCCTCTGAGAGTCTCCCGTGTCCTCGAACATCATCGTGGGAACGAAGTTCTGAAAGCCGGATGTCCCCAGGTAATTCTTGTAGTCGTAAGTCCCGTCGCCGAATATCAAGACGTACTTGGGACGGCTTGCCTGAAGCCAGGATGAGCCGATGGCATTGAAGAAAGACTTGAATGCCGTCGGGTCGAATATGCCGTACGAAAAGTTGTCGTAAACGTCCTGGGCTTCAACGATCTTGACGCGCATGGTTGCCGAGCGCCTGGCGATGTAGCGCTGCCACGCGCTCGAAGGGTCGCTCGACTCGAAATCCGGCGTCGTCAGAATCAGCAGGTCGGCGGCGTTGGACGGGTCCGAGAGGGCGGATGGCGTAGCCACCGCGGTGGCTAACGGAACCAGAGGGGAGCACGAGAGCGCCACGCTGCGCGACGTGACGGAGGCGTTTTGCGCCATTTCAAAGGTAAATGTTCCGCTTGAAAACGTGCCTCCGGCAAGCATGACCGGCATTGCCAGGCCCGTGGAGGCATCAACCGCGCTAAGATCGAAAGCGTAAGGGGACGAGGCGAAGCCAGTCGCCGTGTAGGTGGCGTTGGCGTTGGTGTCCGAAAAAGCCAAGGCGCCCGAATCGCTGGCGAGATATCGGCTGTAGGTCAGCTCGAAAAAGTCGGGAATAGCCCAATCTTGACCCGAAGAAGGCTGGTTCAGTGTCAACGCAAGTGACATGGAGACCGAAGCCCCGGGTGAAGCTGAAGTTGAAATTAGAGCGGCATAATCACGTGACGTGTCGGATAGTGAATCGCCTGTCCATGTAAATGGGTTCATTGTTCCTGAAGAAGGCGAAGCGCTGTTGGCCTGCAGCGCCAGGCTGTGGGTCAATGTCGTGGTTGCCGCCAGTACCGCGCGAACAGCGAGATCTCCTCCCGCCGCGTGGGAGAGCGTGACACCGTACGTTCCAGAAGATAGAAAATTGGGAGGGATGGGCGGATTGGCCAGCCATGGTGCCCAGAACCAGACGTCGCCGTTGGGACGAAGATGATCAACCGTGTCTATCCTGCTATTGGTCTCCAAATGGACCATGGTCGGGGTCTTCGTTACCGCCGCATACCCGTCAATAGGGGCGGCCGCGGCGCTCGCCATTCGCAGTCCGGCGCTGGAATCGGCGTAGAGCCAATAGATGTTGGTATCGGTGAAGTCGCCTCCATTCCATACGTTTCTATTCTTGATCGAAAGCTTCTGCCCGTAAAAGATAACGTCGTCACCTGGGTCGAAATGGCCATCTGATTGGCCCTCTACCAGGATGGGCAATTCTACTCCTCGGCTGAATAAGTGGAGATTTCTGGGATCGAATAGGGATGGATTGAATCCTAATCCGGTCAGCGTTGCATAATCCAGGCGGTAGACGCCATCCTGGTTTATGGAAACCCTCAATAGCGGCGTCAGCAAGCCGGTCGGAGGGAATGAAGCCAAGGAGGGGGTCAAGGCGCTTTGAGACAGATTAGGTGTATTGGATTCGTTGTCTGGTGAAGGTTCGAGCGGAACCGAATGTACATCCGCCGGGTTTACGAAAAGAAGAGACTCTTTGCTGAAGGTGCCGGGGATGTTGGAATTGGCGAAATGGCCCCGGCCGGCGACGATCCGTACGAGAAGGCTTCCGCGAGCGGCCAAAGAGAACGTCTCGGGGCGGGTGCCTGGGGCGAGGGGACGGACAAGAATCTCCTGGTATGGAATGCCGTGCCACTGGCCGCGTACTCCCAAACGTGTCCATGGTGATGGTCGTGCCGCCCCCGCCCCAGTCTTGTGCCAGAAAGCAGGCCAAGGCCTTTCTTCAGAAACGGGGGAGAGATTTTCGATAGACAACTCAGCGTCAGGAGCCGGGAGCGCCACTTTCAGCGATATCTCCTGAGAGAAAGGAGAGAGGCCTTCCGGTATTGGGGATGTCAGGGAATCTATTTGGGCTGGCGATAATTCAATTGAAATACTAAGGGCGCCGCCTCCAGCAACGGGACTAGATACGGCGCCTTCTGTTGCACAAACCGAAACGGAGCAAAACAACCCGAGGATGGCCCAACTAAATATGCCCCCCCAGGATGTTCGTTTCAATCCACAGTCCCTAATGGTTGGGGCTCACCCTTGAAGCAAAGGAACGTTAGGTCAGCTTACCACGGTTCCGCAACCAGCGTCCGCTTTGTTGCATGCGGCGGCACGGGCTTCTATCTTCTCGTGATAAACGACCTGCGGCTTTTCATAACTTCTCTTCATTGAAACCTCCCGACCAGATGCCTTAGCTGACGACTACTGGACTGCTACCGCACCCTTGATTTTGTTTTGTACAGCTTCCCGCGCGAGCTTCAATTTTTTCTTTGTAAACAACCGCTGGTTTCTCATAAGTCCGCCGCATCGTTCCTCCTCCGCAGCGCCCCGTCCAGGGCAACTACGAAGATTATATGTTTTTTTTCTTCCGTGTCAAGGCCCTGTATAGGTTCAACACATGTGAGACGAATAAGGGGAAGCGCGAGAGGGGATGATGGCATGGTTGAGGAGGAATTGGAAGGGGGTGAGTTTGTTGAGGGAATGGTGGGGACGGATTGTGTTGTAGGTTTGCTCCCAGGCGAG
>DAHXMK010000057.1 GCA_027365515.1 Candidatus Aminicenantota bacterium | reverse complement strand
TCTCCGCACCTCTTGAATTATACTCTAATCGCGCCGCCACCTCTCGCTTCACCACGCCGGGGGCCGGCGCGGCGCCCATGAATGGCGAAGATAGAGAAGCGGATGAGAAAAGGTCCGGGGCCGATAATCGCTACCGCATATCTGCCGACGGCCGAGGCGGCGGAAATGGCCGCGCGGCTGGCGCTTGCCGGGGGCGCGAGCCGCGCAGAGATCAGGCTCGACGCCCTCGCTTCAGAGGAAGAGAGGCTGAAGGCGGCCGAGCTGTCGTCCCGGATTCCCCTTCTGCTCTCCGGGGACAGAATTAGGACGCGGCCCGAGGAGTGGCGCCATCTTGAGCGCGCAAGCGAGCTTGGCGCGTGGGTGGACGTTCCGTTTCAGGGCGCGCCCCAAGAGCTTCCGAGCCGCATCAATCTTTCGCGGCTCATCCTGTCGTGGCACGGAAAGAAGGGCGAGAAGGCGGACCTTCACGCGCTCATTGCCGCGATGCGAGAGAGAAAGGCCGCCGCCTGCAAGCTCGTCCCCTTCGCCGAAGACGAGAGAGCCGTTCTCGATGCGCGTGATGTTCTTCTTCGATATGGAAAGCGAGACGACCTGATCCTTTTCGCTTCTGGAGCGGCCAGCGTCGCAAGCCGCCTGCTAGCCATCGCTTGGGGTTCTCTCGCGACCTACGCCAGCGCGCCCGGCTGCGCGCCCGCTGGCGAAGGCCAGCCGCCTTTGGGCCTGCTTCTCTCCTGCGCTCCGCTTGAAATCGGACCTTCCTCGCCATTGATCGCCTTGCTGGGCTGGCCGCTTGCCTATTCCAGGACGCCATCATTCTTCAACCGCTGGCTCAAGGAGGCGGGGCGCCCGGAGCGCTACATCATATTCCCGACCGAGAGCCTCGAGCGTTTCGAGCCGGTCGCGGCCAAGCTGAACATCAGCGGAGCCGCCGTGACGATTCCCCACAAAGAGGGCGCCATTAAGAGGGCCGCCTTCGTTTCAAGGCTGGCTGGCGCCGTTGGCGCCGCGAACACGCTCCTGTCGCGAGATGGCGGATGGATGGCGGCGAACACCGACGCCTTCGGCGTTAGAAGCGCCGTCAGAGGCTGGACGGCGCCCCCAAACCGTTGCGTCCTTATCCTTGGGGCCGGCGGAGCCGCGGCGGCCGCCGCCATGGCGCTTCGCTCCATTGGCCGGGTGGCGATCTGCGCCCGGGACCACGCGAAAGCGGCGAGGCTCGCTTCGCGCCTCGGGTGCGAAACTCTTCCTTGGAACGAGCGCTCAAAGGCGCGATGGGACCTTTTGGTAAACGCCACTCCTCTAGGAACGATTGGCGGCGAGTGCCCGATGTCCGGCGTGAGATTGGCCGGCAAGGCCCTTTTGGACATGGTGGTTCTTCCTGAAGGAGAGACCCCTCTCGTGGAAAAGGCGCGAAGGGAGGGATTGAGAATTTTCCCGGCGGAAGTTATGCTCATGGCGCAGGCGGCGCGATTAGAGTATAATTCAAGAGGTGCGGAGAGGTGAACAATGACGCTCGATGAAATCTACGCTTCCGAGGCGGCTTCGATAGCCGAGAACCTCAAGCGCCAACAAGGCGCGCTCGCTTCGTTGAGGCCCGAAATCCTGAAGGCGGGCGAGCTGTTGCGCGCCGCGCTCTCCACTGGACGAAAGGTTATCTTCTTCGGCAACGGCGGAAGCGCCGCCGACGCGCAGCACTGGGCGGCCGAGCTTTCGGGCCGCTACTTGAAAGAGAGGCGGGGCTTGGCCGGCCTCGCACTGACGACCGACACCAGCGCCATCACCGCGATTGCCAACGACTTCGGTTACGAGAGGATTTTCGAGCGGCAGGTCGAGGCGCTCGCCTGCGCTGGCGACGCGGCGGTAGGCATCTCCACCTCCGGGCGAAGCCGGAACATTTTTCTTGGACTGAAGAAGGCAAGAGAGGCTGGCTGCAAGACGGTTGGGGTCCTGGGCGGGGACGGCGGAGAGATCGCCAAAATTTGCGACGCGGCCATCGTTTACGGAGCGAAGGAAACGCCGAGGATTCAAGAGTTCCACGCCGTCATCGGCCACCTGCTCTGCGCGCTG
>DAHXMK010000042.1 GCA_027365515.1 Candidatus Aminicenantota bacterium | reverse complement strand
TGACCTTTTTGGGATCGCGGGGCCCGTTACGGCGGAACGCGCTTCGTGCCATGGTGGCATGAGGACGGGACGCCTGTCACTCAGGAGGTTAGGCCATGAAGAGGTCGGCGGTACTGTTCCTACTCGGGTCTCTTGTAGCGGTCGGAGCGATGGCATCCAGCACTAGCGAAAAATGGGCCTCAATTCAAGGCCGCATGACGGCGGCACAAACCACGGTTAACTTACTGACGACCGCGGATTCGGCGACCGCTCCGGGATTGTTGCTCGCCACCATGACCCACGCCCAGAATCTTGACGGCGCGATTCTCAATCTGCGGGACGTTGATACAACGGCGCTTGATGCTTCCACGCTCGCGGACTACACGCAGGATTTTCTTGACCTATTTACAATAGTAGGCCAGCTTCGAGATACCGCCACCGCTTTGGGTTATAGCGACCTCGCGGCCGAATTTCAAACGTGCTGGTCGGATGCCCAGTGCATTTTCTGGCATCAGATGGATCTGGATCCCGCCTTCACGGCGTCCTGGAACACCCTCGTCGCAAACGCCAAACCACCGCAGCAGATCATTGACGCCATTGACTTAAAGCCCCCGCAGCAGATCATTGACATCGTTTATGCCAAGCCGCCTCAGCAGTAAGCAATCGCAGGCTTTTTCACCAATGAACGGCGGGGCCAGGGAGATTTCCCTGGCCCTTTTTTTTCCTGAGACTTTGTTCCGTGGTATTCTTTGCGCGGGAGGTATGGTTGGGCGATTCTCCCCGCTCTTTCCGCGCTGCCGCGATTGTACAGGGCTCTTTCGCCGCCCTATACATTCTGCTCGCGATCACGGCGGCCGCTTCGCCGCAACAGCTTCTTCCTTCCCAGTACATGCACCGTTCCTGGAACGCTGACCAGGGCCTGCCGGAGAACTCCGTCCAGGCGATAGCCCAGACCCCCGACGGATACATCTGGTTCGGCACACAAGACGGCCTTGCCAGATTCGACGGCGTGGCGTTCACCGTCTTCGACGCCTCCTCGAACCCCTCTTTGAAAGACTCGAACATTCACGCGCTGTGTCCCGACGGCGGGGGCGGCCTGTGGGTGGGCACCGAAACGGGCGGCCTGTTCCATTACAGCGGCGGGAGATTCGCGCCTCTGGGAAAGGACGCGGGGCTTCAGAGCGAAAACATCCGCGCGCTCTACCTTGCAAAGGACGGCACGCTGTGGGCCAGCACGATGCAGGGCCAGCTCGCCGAGATACGCGACGGCACCGTGGCCACGCTCTTTGGCGAGAAGTCGGGCCTGCCTCACGGAAACCTCAACGCAATATGTTCCTTTGACGGCGGCATCGCCCTTGGGGCTTATTCTTCGGGCCTATATTTCCTTCAAGACGGGAAGATATGCCCTCTTGGTCCTGGCCATCTGCTGGCCGGGGCGCACATTCTCGCCTTGCTTTCCGACCGCTCGGGCGCCCTCTGGATCGGTACCGAGGGCGACGGGCTGATACGCCTCCAAGGAGGGAAGTGCGAGAGGTTCGGCTCGAAGGAAGGCATGCCCGAAAAAAGCATCTTCAGCCTATATGAAGACGCCGGAGGCGCCATCTGGATAGGCACGCTCGGGGGAGGGCTTTACCGCTACAGCGCGGGCCGCTTCTCGCTCTTTGGAAAGTCCGAGGGGCTTTCCAGCGGAAGCGTGACCGCCCTTTTCGCTGACATGGAGGGCAGCCTTTGGGTGGGCACGAACGGGGGCGGAGTGCAACAGCTTCGCGCGGGCTTGTTCACCCCCTTCGGCGCGCCGGAAGGACTTTCCGACGATATGATTTCTTCGGTGCTCGAAACCAAGGATGGAGGCATGTGGGCCGGCACCTACGGCGGCGGGTTGAACCGGTACAAGGATGGCTCATGGTCCTCAATCACGCGCAAGCAGGGCCTTTTGGACAACGCCGTTTACTCTCTCGCCGAGGCGCACGACGGCTCTCTTTGGGCTGGCACTGGCCAGGGTGTCACCCGGTTGAAAAACGGCGCGATGTCCTTCATCACGGAAAAGAACGGCCTCAAGAACAACGTCGTTTACGATATTGCCTTTTCTGGTGATACCGCCTGGCTCGCGACCACGGACCTGGCCAGCT
>DAHXMK010000023.1 GCA_027365515.1 Candidatus Aminicenantota bacterium | reverse complement strand
GTCGGCGAGGGAAATGGGCGCGCGCGTCATTGTCCCGTCCCCGGCGCCATCGCAACCTCCATCGAGCCACCGTTCCTGTCGGTGGCGAGCCGCTTGAGCGCGAAAGCCGTTATCTTCGCCCAAGCCGGCGCGGCGATGGCCCCTCCGTATATCTTCCCAACCGGCTCGTCTATCATCACGAGAGTGACCACTTTGGGATCGTCGGCTGGCGCGTAACCGGCGAAGTAGGCGATGAAGAGCTTTCTTCCATCCTCGCTCTTGTGGCCGATCTTCTGGGCCGTGCCGGTTTTTCCCGCCACCACTACGCCGGGAATCGCGGCCGCCTTGCCGGTCCCGTCGGTGACCACCTTTCTGAGCATCGCGTCCAACTCGCGGCAGACGTCAGCCGGAAGAATACGCTCTGGCGGAGGGGCGTCGCCTCCGAAGTAAATCCTTGGAATAACCCTGTACCCTCCCGACGCGACGTCGGCGTAAGCGAGCGCAAGCTGAATGGGCGTCACGGTGACCTCCTGCCCAAACGATATCGAGGGCAGCGAGAGCATTGACCACTGCGTCAAAGGCCTAACGAGCCCGCCCGACTCGCCCTTCATGTGAAGCGGCGTCGGCTCCCCGAAGCCGAACAGCTTGATGTAGTGGTACATGACTTCCTGGCCGAGAGCCATTCCGATCTTCGCGGCGCCGACGTTGGACGAGTGGGCGAGAATTTCCTCAAGCGTATAGACCGGCTTGATCGGCGGCTCGTCGTCGTGGATGGTTTTCGGACCCACGGTGAGCGTGCCATTTCCGACCACCACCGTGTCCCAAGGCTGGAAGCGGCCGGAGCCGAGCGCCGCCGCCATCGTCACGAGCTTGAAGGTGCTGCCGGGCTCGTAAGCGTCGAGGACGGCGTGGTTCCGCCAGTCGGCGATGGGATAGCGTCCTGGCCTGTTCGGATCGAAGGTGGGCCTGACGGCCATCGCGAGGATGTCGCCGTCGCGCGGGTCAAGCACTATCGCCACGGCCGTCTTGGCCCGCACCTCGTTCATCGTTTCGTCGAGCACCTGTTCCGCGCAGAACTGGATTGATTCATCAATTGTGAGGCGCGTCTCCGGCGGACGGGGATCAACCTCCGGAACGATCTCCAGCGGAATCAGGGTCGTGGAAACGGCGTCGCGCATCACCATGTATTCCCGAGTGCCGCCCTGCAGCCCCTTGTTCCAGTCTGCTTCGAGCCCGGAAAGGCCGCCGTCGGTGCCGACGCATCCGACAAGGTTGGAGGCGACCTCGGCCTGAGGATAGGCGCGCCCCCACTCCTCCATCAGATCGCAGCCGGGGAAGCGGTTGCAGATCGCCTGGGCTTCTTCGTAGCGGCCGTAGGGAAGTTTTCTCGCAAGCCACGTGAAGCCGCGGCGTTCCTTCAGGCGGCCAAGGATATCTCTGGCATCCTCGCCGCTGACCATGGAGACCGCGCTGGCGAGCCCCGCCTTGTTGGCTATCTTCGCGGGGTTGAAGGTATAGATGGATGGACACCTGATCGAGGTGGCCAGCACCCCGCCGTCCCTGTCCAGGAGCGAAGCCCTCGGCATGTCTATCGTTATCTGCTCCTGGGCCTGCTCGACCGACGCTTCATCGTAAGCCGAATGCCTTATCCCCTGAATGTAAACGAGCCGCCCAAAGGCTATGGCGGCAAGCGCCAGGCCGAATATCGCCAGCACTTTCAGTCTTGCCGCCTTCACGCCTATCCTCATGGGCGCCCGGCCTTCCCTTTCGCTGGCTTCGGCTTTGGCTCCGCTTTGGCGCGCTGGCCGCCGCCCTGCACTTTCTCGGCCGCGCTTGGCTGTTTCGTTTCCGGCGGAGGCTGGTCGGCTCTGGGCTCGCCTTCGTCCTCGGCCACCATGCCCAGTTTCTCGGTGGCGACTTTTTCAACGACCGGCAGGCTCAACAGAGATGCCTTCTCGAGCGCCAGCCTGTCTTGCTCCTTCTCCAGTTGCTGGCGCTTGGCGATCAGCGCCGAGACTTTGTATTCGGCGGCAAGTTGGTAAACCGACGCGAAGGCGACATACCCGAGAAACGGAAGGACGAGAGCCACCGTGAATAGAATTAACCGCAGGGCGTCGCTCAAGCCCCGCTTGTCGGGTTGCCTGATCGGGTTCGCACCGATGGTTATGGGCTTCATACCTTCACCGCCGCGCGCAGCCTGGCGCTCCTGGACGCAGGGTTCTCCAGCACTTCAAGCTCGGCGGCCTTGACGGCCCTCGTCGTCAAAAGCTTGAGCACCGGCTTGTGGCCGCAGCCGCAGACCGGCAGTTTCGGCGGGCAGGTGCAACCCATCGCTAGGTCTCTGAGAGACTGCTTTACGAGCCGGTCTTCGAGGGAGTGGTAAGCGAGGAAGACCATTCTTCCGCCGGTAGCAAGAAGGCCGGCCGCCTCCCGGACGAACTCGCCGAGTCCGTCCAGTTCCTGGTTAACGTATATCCTCAGCGCCTGGAAAATCCTTGTCGCCGGGTGCACGTTTCCCCTGCGAATGCGGGCTGGGACGGCCATCTCCGCGACGGCCGCCAGTTCACGGCCTGTTCTTACCGGAGCCTGAGAGCGCTGGCGGACAATGGCCCGCGCTATCGGCCTGGCGAAAGGCTCCTCGCCGAATTCCCTGAAGACCCTCGAAAGCTCATCCTCCGTCGCGAAGGAGATGAAATCGCCGGCTGGCGTCCCGCGGGAGCGGTCCATCCTCATGTCGAGGGCGGCATCATCCTTGAAGCTGAAGCCCCGCCCGGAGCGAAGCTGGTAGGTGCTCATTCCCAGATCGGCCAGGATGCCCTTCACGGGTCGGTCAAGCAGCGGCGCCCAAGCGGCGACCTCCTTGAAATTGGCGTGAACGGCCTTGAACCGCGGCCCATACGCCGAAAGGCGCTCGCGCGCGATCTCGAGCGCTTCGGCGTCGCGGTCTATGCCCAGAACCATGGAGCCAGCCTCCGATTCCAATATGGCTCGGGCGTGCCCGCCCATACCGAGCGTGCAATCCACGAATAGTCCCCCCTCATTCGCCTGGAGGAACTGGATCACCTGCGCGAGCATGACCGGAACGTGCACTCTGTCCGCTTCCATGCTTCGCCTCGCGTAGAATGTTGGAAACAAACCTTATGGTTTCGTCCGTCAAGGGCTCCTTGGCCTGGAGCTCAAGAAGCACCTGCTCGTTCCATACTTCCAGGTGGTTCGTTGGGTGGCCGAGGACTATGACCTCCCCGTCCATCCGCGCGTGCTTCCTCAACCTCTGGGGAACGAGTATCCTTCCCTGCGGATCGAGCTCCTGTTCGTCGCCGTAGAGATCAACGGTCCTCAGGAACTGGACAACCTTCGGATCATCTCCCCACCCGGAACCCCTGAGAACCTCTTCGACTTGCATCCACTCTGAGAGAGGGAAGACCTTCATCGAAGGAGAGCCGTAGGCGGTGACGAAAACCGCCGGGCCGAACTTCTCGAGCAGCGTGGAGCGAAACTTGCTCGGAAGTTTGAGCCGCCCCTTCTCGTCTATTTTTGCGTCCGCGCTTCCCCTGAACATCTCTCTCCCTGCTTGGATTACAATGGACTTCCCGCACCCCTGGCGGGATGGTCCACTTTGGTCCACTTTACTCCACAAGAGAATAATAAATTCTTAATATGGCATTGTCAAGTGGGTGGACATTCAGGCAAGCCAAGCTCGCCAAACGCTCTTGACATGGCGCCGCATTAACCATAAAATGACTTACTTGGCGCGGGGTGGAGCAGTCCGGTAGCTCGCTGGGCTCATAACCCAGAGGTCGAAGGTTCAAATCCT
>DAHXMK010000022.1 GCA_027365515.1 Candidatus Aminicenantota bacterium | reverse complement strand
GTCGAAGTTGTCCCTGACGCTGACCATGTGGCCGAACTTTCCCTCGGAAGCGAGCCTGTAGGCCCCATAGCCGAGCATCGAGGCGAGGACGGTGTCGTATGCTATCGGCGCGGCTGTCCTTGTTTCGTAGCCGATCTGCTTAGGGTTGATCTTCTTCTGCCTGCCTGTGCGCTCCTTGTAGATGGCGGAAATGCGGTCGGCCAGCGTCTTGCAAAGCTCGGCCTTGCCGAAATAAACGTTGCCGTGCTGGTCAATCTCCTTGGGCTTCGCCGACTCCGGCAGCTTGTCGGCGAGCCCCTCTGCGATGCAGATGATCCCGGCGGTCCTGCCGTCGGCGTCTCTCGCGATGATCATGTCAGCAAGGCTTGATGCCAGGGCTTCAAGGTCGAGGTCGCCCTCGATCTCCTCGGCGGCTATCATGGCGCATGCCTCGGCAGCCAATCCGGCGGCATAGGTTATCCAGCCAGCCTTGCGCCCCATCATCTCGACGAGAAAGTATGCGTTCGTAGAATCGGCGTCCGCTTTCAGCGTAAGAAGCGGAACCTTTGCCGCGTCCACGGCCGTCCAGAAGCCGAAGGTCCAGGCGATGCCGAAGTAATCGTTGTCAATGGTTTTGGGGACGTGGATCGTCGGCATCCCCATGAGATGGATGAAGTTCGCCGTCTTGAGGGTGTCATCGCCTCCCATCGTCACGAGAGCGTCCACCTTCAAGCTCTTAAGTCCATCCACCACCGCCTTCAGCTTCTCGCGTTTCTTCGGGTCGGACAGGTCCGCCTGGCACTTTATCGCTTTGCCTGGGTTGGCCCTCGATGAGCGAATATAAACCCCGCGCTCGTTTCGTATTTTCGAGATTGTTGGATCGAGCACCAGGTAGTGTTGCCCTTCAACCAAACCGGACGAGACCGATTCCAGATGAGAAAAGCCCTCCACCATCCCGATGACCTCTATTCCGTGGTCAAGGAAAGAGAGCGCCGCCGAAGATATGACGGCATTGGCGCTTGGCGCCGGCCCGCCGGAAAAGAGCAACGCGATTCTTTTCAGAGGGTGGATGTTAGCTTCATTGTCAGCAGTCATTCTCGGTCTCCTGATGATGATAACGATTGGCCGCGGCCTCTCCGCAACGCCTAGGCCATTTTACCGGCAGAGCCTTCATAAGAGCAAGAAGAGCGAAGAGGCCAAGCCACGGGGACAGAACGGCACCAAGAAAAATGGACAGCGGCTAGGGGAATTCAGTACGGATGCGCGGAGCCAGGACGAGCTTGGGAGCGCGCGGAGCGTCGCTCCTCCGTAGTTGAAGGCTTCTTCCCCCGTGGTCTTAGCGGTCGCGGTCAACTCTTCGAGCTATTGAGGATTTGTGTGCTCAACCGAAGGCGGGCGCTCCCGAAGGTTCATAGTCCTTGACCCGAGCGCCGCCAGGGCATATATTAGCGGCTGCACGCGCGTGGGGGCGAAACGGTCTCGACGGGGATGTGCGGGAGGAGGCTGCGCACCGAGTTCCGGGCTCTCGAAAAACGACCGGAAAACCTCAAAAGCCAACAACAACTTGGCTCTGGCGGCGTAAGCCGCCACGCCCCCGAAATCACTCCCGCGGGTTTCGGCAAGGCGTCGCTAGCGGGATGCGTTCCGGCGGGCGCCTCAGCCGCCGGGGCTAAGACTACTGAGGATAGCGAGGCGCCGAATTGCCGGCTCCATTGGCGCCGAGCGAAATGATTGGGAACCGGCTACGTGCGTAGACGCTTCCTTGGCCGACCTCTCCGGACGCGGGTTCGACTCCCGCCGCCTCCACCAAAAACTCGCAAGCGGGAGCCCGGTGCTCCCGCTTATGATTTTTTATAAATAAACGAATTGGGGTCACATCTTGCTTTATAAACGAATTGGGGTCATAAACGAATTGGGGTCACATCTTGCTTTATAGCATTCTTGGTGCTATGATTATTTCGTAAGGGTGATGAGAGGGAATCTGCGATGGCGCGTCCACTGAGGATTGAATTCCCTGGGGCGGTTTATCATGTGGCGTCGCGCGGGAATGCGCGGCAGCGGGTATTTCTTGACGAGCGGGACCGGGCCGCGTTTCTTGAAGCGGTGGCGGCCGGAGCGTCCAGGTACGGGTTCATCATTCATGCCTATTGCTTGATGGACAACCATTACCACCTGCTGGTGGAGACGCCGAAAGCCAACCTTTCTCTGGGCATGCAACGGATCAACGGAGAGTATACGCAGGGGTTCAACCGCCGGCACCGGCGCTGCGGGCATCTTTTCCAGGGGCGTTTCAAGGCTGTATTAGTGCAGAAAGAGAGCTATTTGCTGGAGGTGTGCCGCTACGTGGTGCTGAACCCCGTTCGGGCCAAAATGGTGGAACGCGCTGGTGATTGGTGGTGGAGCAGTTATCGGGCGACGGCCGGAGAGGTGAAGCGTCCGCCGTATCTGAGCACGACGTGGGTGCTTTCGCAGTTTCACCGAGAGAAAGCGAAAGCGCAAAGGCTCTACAGGCGGTACGTGGCGCAAGGATTGCGGCAAAAGGAGAGCCCGTTTGGGCGAGTGGCGGCTCAGATGGTGCTGGGCACGGCGGAGTTCGTGGAAGCGTGGCGTGAGAAGGCCGAAGCCAGACGGGAAGTAAAGGAGCACCAGCGTTTTCAGCGTGTGGCGGGAAGGCCTCCGGTGGGAGAGATTGTAGACCGGAAGAAGGCGGACGGAAAAGCCGGCTTGGCCGCGCAAGTGCGCGAGGCGCACGTGATTCACGGATACACGCTTGCTCTGATCGCGAAACACCTAGGCGTTCACTACGCCACCGCCGGAAGGCTTCTCAAACTGGCAGAGCGCGATGCGAACTGAAACTGCTAGAAAGCAAGATGTGACCCCGTATCCTTCAAAGAGGACGTTCCTACTGTTGACCAACGCAAGATTTGGGCGTACGCGGACCCGAACAAGGAGAATACGCTCATCGTCGAGGGCGAGGAGGGGGCCGTCGAGGCTGGGGCGGGGTTTACCGTCTTGAATCATGGGCTGCGAGGTACGGAGTACACCCGAATGGGGGATAAGACATCCTTTAAAGTTTCCTTGGAAGGACACGAGGGTGATCCTCTTGAAGTGCAAATAGGCTGGCCGGGTGGCATCTCTCCTAAGACTGGCAAGAAGGTAGCACAGGATGAGGGTGTAGTTCTCGCCCCCCGCTGGCGGCTGGGGCAACAAGGCAAGTGACGATGAATGTGGTTTTCGATTCACGTTTGGGATTCCGGGGACACAATACTGATATGTTGACAATGCAGTGGCGGTAGGGATAGGATCGCTTCATGGCGAGACTGGCGCGAGTGGTTGCTTCCGGGTACCCTCACCACGTGACGCAGCGCGGGAACAGGCGTCAGCCGGTGTTCTTCTGTGACGACGACTATAGCGCATATCTGGATCTGCTTGGCGCATGGTGCAAAAGGCACAAGGTGGATGTCTGGGCCTACTGCCTCATGCCGAACCATGTCCATCTGATGCTGGTGCCGCACAGTGCTGACGGTCTTGCCAGGGCAGTCGGAGAAGTTCATCGCCGCTATACGAGGCTAATCAATTTCCGGGAACGGTGGCGGGGGTACCTGTGGCAGGGGAGGTTCGCCTCGTTTCCGATGGAGCGAAGATATGCGATTGCCTGCGCGCGGTATATCGAGTTGAACGCTGTGCGGGCGAAGCTATGCAAGCGTCCGGAACAGTGGCCGTGGAGCAGCGCCCGTGCTCATCTGAGCGGAGAGTATGGCGCGCTCATACGTTCTGCGAAGCCTCTGAGGGACTGTGGGGAGTGGGCGTCATTGCTGAAAGGCGGTATGGCGGAAGCAGAAGCCGAAGCCATCCGGCGCGGTGAGAGGACAGGACGGCCGCTGGGTTCCGCCGGGTTCGTCGAGAAACTGGAGGTAGCCCTTGGAAGAACCCTCAAGCCCCAGAAACCAGGGCGAAAGAAGAGAACAGAGGAGAAATGAGTATTGTGTCCCCGGAAATACAAATCCGCCCAAAGCGTTGCCTGCACAACCTGAGGGATTCGCGTACACGCCGCAGGTGGCGCCAGACGTGCCTTATGTCATCTTCGTTCATGGGTTCAATGTGCAGGATTGGGAGAAGCCAAGATTCGCGCAAACAGCATACAAGCGCCTCTGGTGGTCAGGTTACAAGGGGCGGTTTGGCGAATATGACTGGCCGTGCAGCCTCAGCGCGCTGGATTTCGACAAGAGTGAATACAACGCGTGGTTGTCAGGAACGGGCCTCAAAGACCTTCTGGTGCGAGAGAATGGCAACCATTTGGCCGCTGGTGTGTATTTGCTTGCCCACAGCCAGGGCAACATTGTAGCGGGCGAAGCTCTGCGGGAGGCAGGACTTGATACAAGCGCTCCAAGACCGCTCGTCAAGGTGTATATCGCAAGTCAGGCCGCTATTTCGGCAAGCTATTACCAGGCGGATGTGCCGCGATACAAAGAGCGGATTCCAGAGCGTGGGGCATACGACAACGACGATGTGATGGGCCACTACCCGCATGGCTACGCAAGCGAATTGCCGTATCTTGAGCCGGCAAGACAGATGGCAGCGAAGTGGGTCAATTTCTATAACCCTGCGGATTGGGCCATGGGTGATGACGTTACAACGTTGCAGAAATACTGGGTCCTAGACTGGTGGCTATATGACCACCCTGGATTGAACGCATTCGTGACTGAAATATGCAATAAGCTTAGTGAGCGCAGGGAAAGCGTATTCGAACTTGACAATGACTTGTTCAGAGGGCGTCTAGATGTTGCAGGGCGGTATCAATACGTGTGGAGTGAACACTTGTTCCGGCTGAACGAATGCGTGACAATACCCGATCCATACGGTGGCCCTAGCGTTATAACATGCCATCCAACAGGCCAGGCATTGGACGTTGACGACGTTGGCCAAAGGTTCAAGATGTTCTCAAGCTACGCGCAGTTCCTGGGGATTCCTCTAGGTGCCACTGCGCAAACGGTGGGGCCGTTTAGGGCGGAGGATTCGTTCAACCTACAGGCTCCGCCACTTGAGTATACGGATGATCATATCTACCATAGCGGGGAATTGCGGGGGACGTATTCGAGACACCAAGGATACTGGGAGAAGGTTGTGGCCTTGTTATCACAATGAGGAGCAGATCGCTATGCCAATAAACCTCAGCCATAAATGCGTCGCCGGAGTTGCACGTGGCGCATTACTGACTATTATGCCGCTGATTCTTTTAGCAGTAGGGTGTGGTTCATCAAGTGCGGATGCGAAGAAACAGCGCACGGTCAGGGAAGAGTACACCGCTGCGTTTTACAGGGACGCAAGGCCGATGCATCTCGCCATCAAGATGGTTGATCAAGATGGGCGACCAGCAAAGCGTTACGAGTTTAAGATCGCGCTGACTCGGTTGCACACCTTTTTATGGCTCTTTTCCTGGACGGCTGATGAATGCTACCGCGTCACAACCAACGATGAGGGTCTTGCCCTGCTAGATAAGCCAGGAAGAAAGGCAGGGTTAGCGCTTCTGCGGGAGGTGTCTACTGCTCGTTATGTCTTTTCGAAGAGCCTGAGAGATATGGGGACAGTTCCAATGCCCAAGCTCGTTGATATTCCTCAGCCTATTCAACTAAAAGTGATCCGTCACGATCCACCTCCAAAGCTGCTTCAATTCTCCACCCCATACAAGGAATTCCCGGCTGAAGCCGTGAACATCTTCGCCTTTGATCCGGCAAGCCCAGTGGCGTTGGCGGCCCCTGCTGGAGGCACGACAGTCGGCATTCATTCGATCAGAGGCGCCACGCCGGAAGGCGAGCTACTTATTCGCGTGGACAATGCGCGAATGGCCGCTGCGGAAGAAATGATATTCATGGGATGGAGCAAAGCAACGCCGTCCGCCACTCCAGTGGAATGGTCAATGAATCTTCACGGCAATGGCAGGTTCTTGTTGCGTGAAACGGATGATGATTATGTAAGCTACGCACCTACTGACGGCTATACAGATAGCCTGCACTGGAAAATGAGAGTGGAGGGAAACAAGGGAGCCGGAGTATCAAAATACCTATACGCCAGGGACAGCCTGAACGGCAGATATTATTGGTTGAACATCGTCATTGGGCTACGCAACAACAATATGCTGGACATACATCTCGAAGGATGCACCAATCCAGATGGTTCAAATAATCTATATAGAGATGTGTGGCCCGATAAAGAGGAATTCGAGCGCTATAGCAGGCGCTGTCCATAACATTGATTGGGCAACAAGTGGAACCTGACCGGTGCGATCATCGGGCTGGGCACCTTCAGAAAACAAGGCAGCGCGCCGGGGTTCGTGATCGGGGCGGTTCAGGCGAAGGGGCTGTGCGCGTGGGGCGAGGGGACGATGGCGCAGGCGGGCGCGGAGCCGTGGCTTGCGAGCTTGCAGCCAAATGCCTCGATGAGGATGGGGACGTATCCCGATTACGCCTACACGGCGATTGAAAACGGCCAGCCTGCGGCGAGGACGACGAATCTCATGCTGATCGCCGGGGGGACGCCGGAGACGGGGCTAAAGACTATAGAGAGAATCGTGCGGCTCTTGAAATGAACCGCGCGTCTCTGCTTCGCTATTTCGCACTCTTTGGTGTGTTGGCGGCTTGGTGGTGACCCTTCTAAGGTTTGCTTGGGACGAATTTCAGGGCGACGGAGTTGATGCAGTACCTGAGGCCGGTGGGAGGCGGGCCGTCATTGAAGACGTGGCCGAGGTGGGCGCCGCACCTGGCGCAGAGCACCTCGGTCCGTTCCATTCCAAGTGAATCGTCCTGGCGCGTCAGGACCCTGCCTTCGGCGAGGGGCTTCGTGAAGCTCGGCCACCCGGTCCCCGAGTCAAACTTGTCGCTGGTCGAGAAGATCGGGTTGCCGCAGCAGACGCAGACGAACTCTCCGGTTCCGTGAAAGTTCCAGTAAGCTCCCCTGAAGGCGCATTCGGTTCCGCCTTTCCTCGTGACCTCGTACTGCTCTGGGGTGAGTATCTTTCTCCACTCGGCGTCGCTCTTAGTCACCGGAAATTTCATCGGTGCATCTCCTTTGGAAGTAACAGTCTGGGCATCGGCGCTTTGGCCAAGCAACGGGGATCGAGCCCGCTGGAAAAAGAACGTCATTGCGGTTAAGACTGTCAGGGCGACTCCCGCGGAAAGTAATGCTCGGCGAATGGCCATGCGGCCTCCAAGACCGTTAAACAGATTGGGAGGCGTTGATATTGCCGGGCTAGAAGTTCTTTTTGCGCTCGGTGAAGAAGAGGGGAATGGACCATCCCAGGAAGAAGATGTCACGGACGATGGCCTTGGTGATCGGCTCCGACGCTGCCGTGCCGTGGCCGAAACAGCCGCAGTTTATATCGAGGCCGCGAAGGTAAGCCTGGACAAGCCCGGCCATGAAGACCACCAGCAGCAAATTGACGAGCAGGACGGCTCCGTCGCGCATCAGGCCGCAAATGAGGGCGAGCGCCATGACGGCTTCTATCCAGGGAAGAACAATGGCGAGCCCGTTGACCAGTATCAGCGGAAGGACATCGTAATGGCGTATGTCCATCGAGAAACCCGCCGGGTCGAATATCTTGGGAAGCGCCGCCCCAAGGAAGACGATGCCCAGGACCCAACGAGTAAGCCGCGAAGCCCACGATTCGCCCACGATGCCGCCGATAATCAAAATGCCCAAGATCAGACAAACGGCAACGAGCGACCATGCGCCTATTAGAGGACCGCCCGGAAGGGGAGGCAGGAGCGCCTCGAAGGCTTTCGCGATCGCGGCGCGCTCAAGGCCGATAAAACAGGCCAAGCCGACGTAAGAGAGTCCGATGACCCAGAGGCCGGGGTGGCCGGTGACTTCCTGCTTCGCCATCGTCAGGGCTTCAGTCCGCTTTCGATCTTGTTCTTGCCGCGCATCCAGCCCGGGAAGCCGTCGGAGTATATCCAGAGCTTGTCCCCAGGCAGGCCGCCCTTGTCACGAAGCATCTGGGCGACGATCTCCGAGGTCGAGCACGACCCTCCGGAGCAGTAAACGATTATGGTGCGGGCCTTCTCGAGTGAAGGCTTGACCTTTGTAAACGAGGCTTCGAAATCGTCCTCGGGGACGTTTAGCGCCCCAGGAATGTGGCCGAGGGAGTACTCCTCGTGGGAGCGGGCGTCCACGAGAACCGTTCCCTTTTCTTCATGGAGGTAGTACTTCACCTCGTCGGTCGTCACCATCCTGAACCCCTGGACGGTCTGGTCCTTCGCCGGGACGAGGGGCAGTTTCTTCGGCGAGACGGCGTTGAAAGAGAAACCAGCTATCATGCCGGCGAGCGCTAAGGCGAAACATTGGCCGATGCTCTTGCTCATCATGGCACCTCCGCCACAAGCCACTAATATAGATTCAAACCGGCGGCTTGGCAAGTACCCGTGCCACGACGCAGTGGCATAATGGCATTGGTTTGACTTCTCGAAGAAAGCCGGGCAATCTAAGATGCGAGGCTGGCCGGTTTCGCGCGCCGGCTTGAAAGTCACATGAGCAATAGGAGTTCCGAAAGGGTTATTGCCTAGTGGACAGGGGAGAGTGATGGAGCAAAAGCCGCCTTCCGCCGAAAACATTTGGCTCTCGATTTCTTTGGCCGATTATGAAGCGCATATGAGTCTGCCGGAGGTTGGGCAGGCTCAGGCGCTGGCGCGCGAGCTTGGAAGGCTTCTTCTGGAATTCAAGCCAGCCTCTGTCGCGCTGGTGGGCTGTGCAGGCGGAAATGGTCTTGGTGAAGTGGATCCGGCGGTGACCTCGCGGGTCGTGGCGCTCGATATCAACCCATCATTTGTCGCCGCCGCCGACAAACGGCACGGCCGCCGGTTTGCCACCTTCGAGCCGGTCGTTTGCGACGTGGCATCAGATGGAGAAGTCCCGTTCAAGCCTGTCAGTCTTGTTTTCGCGGGACTGCTTCTGGAGTATGTTCAGCCGGAGAAGCTGTTGCGGTTCGCGCTGGAGTCGCTGGAGAGGGGAGGGATTTTGGCGTGCGTAGTGCAACTCCCTTGCGAATCGCTCCCCGAGGTCACTCCATCCCCATTCTCAAGCCTTGAAGTGCTGGCGCCTCACATCAGCCTGGTTTCGCCAGAGGCCGTCGTCGGCCGGGCGGAAGCTCTTGGCTTCAGTCACATATCTTCGCGTTTGAATACCATGCCTAACGGGAAGGAGCTGCTCACTCTTGTTTTCAGAAAATGAAGAGAGGGGAGGCGCAACAAGCGCCTCCCCATCGTGCTAGCGATATTACTTCTCGGCCGGGGCCGAGGCAGCGGCGGCCGGTGCCGGTTTCTTGAAAAGCTCCTCGTTGAAGCCGGCATTGACTTTTATTGCCGAATACCTGTTCGTCGCCTTTACCTCGCCGTTGACCTTCTCAACGGTCTGGAACGGCAGGCTGAGGCCGTCAACCGGCCTGTAGTCGCTGAAAATCTGAATGACTTCCGCCGGGCCCTGCTGAGTTATCGCGTGCTTCTTGACCCCGGCCACGCGGCCATCCTTGTCCAGATAAACTCTTACCGAGGCATCGCCGATCTTCACGAGCAGGTCGTCCGTTTCCTGGCCTTCAAATTGCGCCTTCCCGATCAACTGGCCTTCGAGCTTGCCTTGCAGCGCGCGCTGGAGAAGAAGGGCGCAGCCCGATTCGGTGTAAAGCTCTCCCGCCATTTCTGTTACGGCTGAGGGAGGAAGGTCCTTGACTCGCGGCCCCATGACCATGAAGCCTTTGTCCTTGTCGAGCACGGTGATCATAGCGCCCATCGGGGTCTGAACCTGGTTATGCAGCCTGTCCGGGAAGACGAATGTCCCTTCTCCCTTGAGCTCCATTTCGCCCATCGGGGTCACGATCGTGCTCGCCCCTTCGAGCGTCATCTCCTTGAGGCCGGCGAGAGCCTTGCCGCCCATGAGGTTCGCCGCCTTTACCAGAAGCGCCGTGCCCGCCTTCAAGCTTTCGGGTGTCGCCTCTGGAATGACCTCTTTCGGCTTCGGCTCGGGAATCGTCAGGTCAATGTCGTTGACTTTGCCGAAGGTGGAGAGCGGCTTGTCAAATTGCGATTGATTGCCAATCGCCAGGATGGTCAGAAGCTCCGGGTGGAGGTCCTTCTTGGCGACGCGCAGCACGTCTTCCTTCGTTACTTTTTCGATGGCGTTTCTCAGCTTGACGTTGAAGTCGGCGGGGTAGCCGTAGAGTTCGTAAGTCGCAAGCCGCGTGGCGATCTTCTCGGTGGAATCGAATTCGAAGGCATAAGTATTCAGGTAGCCCTCTTTCGCCCTCGTCAACTCCTCGTCGGTGACCGGCGCCTCGCGGATTTTCTTGATCTCTTCAAGCATGGCCTCCATCGCCTCGGCGGTGGTCGAAGGCTTGGTGGCCGTGTAGAAGTAAAATGCGCCAGCGTGGTCGTAGGCGGGGACCATGAAGCCGCCGGCTCCGTAAGCAAGCCCCTTCAGCGTCCTGATGTTCATGAACATTCTCGAAGCCATGCCGCCGCCGAGAATTTCCGAGAGCATATCAACCGCCGGATAATCGGGGTCGTCCAGCCTGAGGCCGAGATGCCCCATCAAAACCGTTGTCTGCTCGACGTCCTTCTTTTCGGCGTAATTCACCGACGCAGCGGGAGCGGGGAGCTCCGGGGCCTTGTAAACTGGCGTTGCTCCCTTCGCTTCCCAGCCGCCAAGGGCGATGGCAAGCCGGTCCTTCATGTCGGGGGTCTTGAAATCGCCCCAGACGGCGATGATGGTCGAGTCGGGGCGGTAAACGAGCTTTTGGTAATTCAGAAGGTCCTCACGCGTGACCGCGGCCACGTCGTCGTATTCGATCTGGCGGGCGTATGGGGATTTGGGGCCGTAAAAGAGCTTCAGTATCTCGCGCCTCGCTATTCCCATTACCTGGTCGTTTCGCCTCGATATTTCCGAGTTCAGGTGCGTCTTGGCAAGGTCGAGCTTCTCCTGGGCGAATGCGGGAGATTCGAGCTCCTCCGCGAAGAGGGGAAGGACCTTGTCCAACTGCTCGCTCAGCGTTTTTGCCGTCACCGTGCCGTAATCGTCCCTGACGTTCGTTTCGATGGAGGCGCCGATCCTTTCGAGGTAGGTGTCCATCTCGTCGCCCGACATGCTCTTCACGCCGCCGGTGCGCTGAACCTCGCCGAACAGAGGGGCCAGGGCCGGCTTGTCCTGAGGCTGGGCGAGCTTGCCGCCTCTGACGAGGGCGCGCAGCGAGACGACGGGGAACTCATGGTCTTCGATCAGAATCAGCTTGACTCCGTTCGGGAGCGTCTCTCTCGTGACTGTTGGCATTTGAATCGGGTTGAGCTTGGGATACTTGAGGTGGTCAACCACCTGCTTCCCCAATGGCGCCGGCTTGACCTGCGCGGTGAATGGCACCACCGAAAGGCCGAGGAGCAGGGCGGCCGCGGCGAATGTTCGAGTTATCGTTTTCGTTCTCATGGCCATCTCCTCACTTCTCCGCCTTGGCTGGCGTCGTTTCGATCATGCCCACCGTCCGGTTGTTCTTGACGAAGGTCTGCTTTGCAACACGCATGATGTCTTCAGGGGTCACGGCGTCAATGCGGTCGAGCGCCTTGAACATCGAGCGCCAGTCGCCCTGTAGGTTCTGGTAGAAAGCGAGCTGCATGGCAAGCCCCATGTTGCTGTCTATTGATTCGATGAAGTGCATCTTCGCGCGAGCCTTCACCCCTTCAAGTTCGTCCTTTGACACCGGCTCGTTCTTAAGGCGGTCGAGTTCAGTGTAGATGGCCTGTTCGCATTCGGCGTTGCTCTTTCCTTTGTTAGCCACGCAGAAGATGCCGAAAATGCCTGGGTACTTCTGCCCTTCGATCGAGGAGGCGCTTTCAACCGCGAGCGCCAGCTTCTTCTCTTTGACCAGGGACGTGTACAAGCGGGACGAGCGGCCGCCGGCCAGGATATCGTTGATGACGTCGTAAACCGGGTCGTCGGGGTCGTTCACGTCCGGCCGGTGGTAGCCGATGATTAGGAAAGGCTGGGAGGGGTCATCCATGATGATGCGCTTTTCCTCGCGCTGAGGAGGCTCCACCGTCACCGGCCCCTCCGGCTTCGTGCCAGCAGGTATGTCGCCGAGATACTTCGCGAGAACCGGCATCGCCGTTTTGGGGTCAACGTCGCCGACGATGGCCACGGTCAAATTCTTCGCGCGGTAATACTTGTTGAACCAATCCATCGCCTGCTGCCTTGTGATGGCCTGGAGGTCGCTCATATGGCCGATGACCCAAGAGCGGTACATCGAGGCCTTGAATGCAACGGGGAAGAAATCGGCGAAGAGGCGGCCGATGGCCTGGCTCTCGCCCATCCTCTTTTCTTCCATAATCACGTCCTTCTCCTTGTAGAACTCGCGAAGGACAGGGTTCGTGAACCTGTCGGCCTCCAGCGCGGCCCAAAGTTCGAGCTTGTTGGAGGGAAGGGAGTAGTGGTAAACGGTCTGGTCGAAGGCGGTGAAAGCGTTGAGCCCTTCCGCCCCTTCGCGCTCAAGAACCTTGTCGAAGGCGCCGGTGTCCGAGTACTTCTGGGCCTCTTCCTGAGTCTTCTTGAATTCGGCTTCCAACGCTTTCAGCTTTTCGGGGTCCGGCTTGGGACGGCGAAGCCTTTCGGCGCGCAACGCCGTGAAGGCCGCGTCCTCCTTGTCCATGGCCGCCTTTTCTTTCGGGTAATCCTTGGTTCCGAGCGTCGTGGTTCCCTTGAAGGCCATGTGCTCGAAGATGTGGGCCAGCCCCGTGGCGTTCTGCTGTTCGTTCACCCCGCCGACGTCGGCGTAGGTGACGAACGAGATTACGGGCGCCTCGTGGCGCGGCAGGATGATGACGGTCAACCCGTTTGGCAGAGTAGTCTGGAAGACCTCGCCTTCAAGCTGCTTGAACCCGGGGTCGCCCGCCAGGGCCGGCAACGCGCAAAGCACCAGCGCGATGACGGCCAGAAACAAGATTCGGCCTCTGTTCCGCATGAAATTCTCCTTTCTTCTCTCTCCGGCTACCTTAAATTTAGGGAGACGCAGAAATCCCCCGACAAACGACGTTTCTATTATACGCCCACGAATCAAGAAAGATTCACGTCGCGAGAATGGCAATAGTGCTATACTAAAATCGAAGCGGCCCGGGCGTAAGACGGGCCCGCGTCAACGCGAAAGGCGACTATGGGCGCAAAGGCATTAAGTAGGCGCGAGGCAAGCTCGACGATGGTGAAGCTTGTCCTTGCGTCCGCCCTGATGGCTTTGCTCTCCGTGGCGCTGGTGGCACAAAACCTCGAAATCAGTGCTTCGGCCGACAAAACCTCCATGCGCATAGGGGAGGGCCTCGTCTTCACGTTGCGCCTGAAGGGCCCGGGCTCCGCCATCCCCCAGCCTCCGCTGCCGCCGATAGACGGGCTTAAATTGCAGGGACAGTACCAGACCGTCGAGACGGCGCAGAACGGTGGAATGATATTCGCCTACCACTACCTTTTTTCGCCGACGCGATCGGGCCACATAGTGGTTCCGGACTTGAGCCTTCGAATCGGAGGCCAGACAAGGAGCGTCCCGGGTTTCGCCGTGGATGTCGAGCAGGGCGCTGCGACAAGCCAAGAGAAGGCGCTTCCGGTGGTTCCAGCGCCGGCCGCTCCGCTTCCGGCCGGTGAACTGTACCTGACAGGCGAGCTTTCATCGCCGAGAGCCTACGTCGGGCAACCGGTTACCTATACCCTTCATCTGGTCACCCATTCTTCGGTCAGGAATTTCGAGATCACCAAGCGGCCGGATTTCCAGGGTTTCAGAAAGGTGGAGGCGCCGGAGCAGACGCCGCCGCGGTCGCGGCCCTTTTCCCGGGACGGCTTGACATTCCTTGACGTGACCGTGCTCCGTTATACGCTTTTTCCCATTGAGCAGGGTACTTTGACTATTTCACCATTCGAGGCTCTTTTGAGGGTCGAGTCTCGCGAAGCGGGCGGCAGGGTGGTTACGACCAGAATTTCCGGCGGGAAAGCCGATTTGCAGACGATAGCGCTGCCTCCTGCACCTCCAGGATTCAGCGGCGCTGTTGGCTCATTCACGCTCAAGATGCAAAACGGAATCCCGCCGCAGGCTTCGGTTGGCCAACCCTTCACGCTTGCCTACAGCGTGACAGGTTCCGGTTTTCTGCCGGACAATCCGGTCCGCTGGCAAGATACTCCATTTTTCACTTCCTATCCGGCGACTTCTCACGATGAAAGCAGCTTCATGAACGGCGTTTTCATGGTCAATCGCACTTTGAACATGTCTCTTCTGCCTAAGCTCCAAGGAGATGCCGTTTTGCCGGCGGCGGCGCTGGTCTACTTCGACCCGGCGCTTGGCAAGTATCAGACGTCGGAGGTCTCTGGACTGAAACTCATGGTAAGTGGCACCGGTATCTCCGGCGGACAGAATCTCGCCTTGGCGCCTCTTATCCAGGACCCGCGTCCTTCCAAACCAAAGAAACACCTCTTCTCGAGTGACGCCTTCTTTCCGCTTCTAGCGCTGCCATTCATCGCCAGCATTTTCCTTGCTTCGTGGCTCTGGCTATACAGGACCAAGCTCGCATCCCCGGAAAAGAAAGCCGCTAGGGCGCAGTACAGGAGGGCGCGCCACCACTTGAGGCTGTCGCGAAAAAACCTCGATGTCAGGCACGCGCAACTTTTCCACGCCGAGGCAATTCAGGCGCTCTACGCCGGCCTGAACCTCATGGCCGGCAGGTCCGCGGCGGGACTAACTAGAGGCTCGCTAGCGGAAGCATTAGCTGAAGCCGGTGTGAGCAAAGAGCGTTGTTCCGACATCATTTCCCTGTTGGACCAGCTCGAATCGGCGGAATTCGCCGGAGAAACAGTAACGAAAAAAGATCTGGCGGCGCGTTACGAAACGGTTCGGCGCCTTGTAGAGGAGGCGTGGCGTGGCTAAAATCACTGCTTTCGCCTTTCTTTTGTGGGCCTCGGCGTCGGCGCTGCTAGCCCAGGTCCCCTCGGCAATGGCCTCGCAGGCGAGCCAGGCTTACGAACAGGGTCGCTACGCGGAGGCGGCTAAGCTTTATGCGCTTATGGCTTCATCGGGCCATGACGGCGCTGAAGTGCAATTCGACCTCGGAAACAGCTTTCTCAAGGGCGGGGACGTGGCGCGGGCGATCGTGGCCTACCGCAGGGCGCTCCTCTTCGATTCAAAGATGAAAGCCGCGATGACCAACTTGGCCACCGCGCGCAGGCTGCTTCCGGCGAAAGCGGTGGCATGGCAGCCCCCCCCCTGGGAGGCGGCGATAACGTCGGTCGGGACAAATGTGTTCACGGTAATCACGCTGTTTCTGGCTTTTGCTGGCAACGTGCTTCTATGGATCGCCCTGTTCCTCGGCCCCGGAAAGGCAAGAAGAAGCCTCGCCGCGGTAATGACCGGCCTGTTCATTGCCGCGGCCGTATCGGGAGGCTGTTTGTACTACGCGGTCAGAGTGGCACCGATGCATCAGCCAGTTGTGATAGTGTCGCCTGCGAAGGTGACGGAGAAGGCGGCCAACGAAGGGGCGGAACTTGCAACGCTTCCTCCCGGCTCCGAAGTTGTGCGCGTCGCCTCCGCTGGAGAGTGGAGCCTTTTGATGTGGGGAGAAGGCAGCGGTTGGACCGAATCGTCCAACTTGGAGGCTCCTTGAACCGGTTGTGGAGAACCCTCTTCGCGCTATTGCTGGGCCTCTTCGTTCTCATCGCCTGCCTTGGGCTTGTGGGTTGGCGCCACAGAAAAGAGTTGGCTTATCTATTTATTCCGGACCAGCCCGCGCCGCCAAGAATTGAAAGGGTGGCGCGGCCTGAGACAAACGCAAAACAGGAGAAGTCCGAGCCAACTGCAAAGCCCATTGCCGCCCAGCCTGAGCGCCCGATGTCATGGGCAGGATTGAAGGTGGAGGCCTACTCGGGAAGGTTTGCCGGTGACGGCGATGCAGCCAGAGCGCTTGGCGATCTTGATGAAGCGTTGGTTGAAGCCATAAAGGATTTGAAGGACGGTTCCGGCCTTTACCCTTCGGCGCAGAACCTAGCTCAATTTAATCCATCCGATTATCAGGCCTGTTCATTCAAGCAGCCATTCTCGGTGGCAAAAGGCGGTTCAGGGTGGTGGAAAGCGCAATTTGCCGTAGAACCGATAATGCTGAAATGGTGGGCCGCCAGAGATCTTTTTGCAGCGGCGCTTTGCCAGATATTGTTGGATGAAAATTGTCCAGGGTATTCAGCAGCGCCTGAATGGTTTCAAGCCGGCCTGGTTCTGAACCTCACTGATTTTGGCCATGTCTATGAGACCCGGTCGCTTCTTTCGCTGAGCGTCCCCCCGATTCAGGCAATCTCGGGCCTTGGGACGGGCCGCGAGCGCCAGTGGCTCAACGGCTACTGGGCTTTCAGAAGCATCGAGGCGCGGCGTGGAGACGAGGCAATTCAACTGATACTGGGCTCCCTTCAAAAGGGTGCCGACTGGCAGTCAGCGCTTAAGGCGTGCGGTGAAGATGAGGCTGTTTTGAACTTAAGCTACCGTGAATGGGCTTCCGCTTACCTGAAGGACAAAACCGCCAATCGAGACAACCTGCTGGGCATGATTTCTCTCCTGAGGGAGCAGCGGGAGGAGGAAGCAGCCCCTCTTTTGAGAAACTTCGTCAAGGAACAGCCGCTTGACCTCTATACTGGAGACGCCACCTATTGGCTTGGCTACTGCAACTACAGGCTGGGAAAGTACGAGGACTCTTCCAGGGAACTTTCCGACCTGCTGACAAATTTGCCCTACACTACATCACTCCAATCCAAGGCCTCGTATTTCTTGGGTAGGAGCTACCAGATGATGGGGTATTCTCCAATGGCTCTGCCAGAATATATTGCGGCGGCAAGAGAGCCCGAAAATCCTCTGCTGGTTCAGCTTGCCACGGCCAAAAAGAAGGCAATCCAGTGACGGGCGCCCCTCTCATAATTGGCCTGACCGGCCCGAACGCCTCAGGAAAGGGAACGGTCGCCGCGATGCTGAAGAGCCGCGGATTCAAATACCACAGCCTCTCCGACATCGTAAGGGAGGAGGCTCTTTCTGAAGGCCTAACCACTGGCCGTGACCACTTGATCGCCACTGGAAACAGGATCAGGCGGGAAGGCGGCCCATCCGCTTTGGCTTTAAGGATATTGCCGAGACTGGGGTCACGTGACGTGGTGGATTCGATTCGCAACCCTGCAGAGGTGCAGGCATTGCGCGTGGGGCTGGCAGGGTTCATGCTCTTAGGGGTTACCGCATCGCCAGAGGTCCGTTATCAGCGGGCGGTTGATAGAGGACGTACTGGAGATGCCACATCCGGGCTCGACGCGTTTCTTCAGAAGGAGGCCGAAGAGAACGGATCCGATCCAACAAGCCAGCAGCTGGAGGCCACTCTCAAGCTGAGCGATCATATTCTTGAGAATAATGGCTCAATTGATACATTGGAATCGGAACTCAACGCGCTTCTAGCGAAGCTTGGGGCTCTCTAGGCGGTTGTTGGTGTGGTTATGTGTATGGTTCTCTTTGCATGGCGTACAATTCCCTGCTAAAATAAGAGGTTAAAGGAAGGGGAGCCATGAACCAGCTTCTAGATGTGGTTGCGAAATTAGCTTCTTGTGAGAAATTCGTCGTGACGACACATATGTCCAGTGACGGAGACGGCATTGGAAGCCAGCTCGCTTTGGGGAGGGCGCTTAGAGGCCTCGGCAAGGAAGTGGCACTGATCAATCCCACCCAAGTCCCGGAAAACCTTAGGTTTTTGCTCAAAGAACCGGCCGAAATAGTCACTCCCAGGGATATTCAAGCGCCAGAGGAGCTCTTCAGATCAGCGTGGACCGTCGTGGTTGATATGGGGGCCTTTGAAAGGCTCGGGGCGGTTCTGCCTCTTTCGCGCCAGAGTGAAGGGATCATCGTCATAGATCACCACAGGCTGGACCAGGAAAAAGGAGTAACTTACCTCATAGACGAGGATGCTTGCGCAACGGGGGCGATTGTTAGGGAGGTAATCAATCATCTCGATGTTCCGCTCAGCGTCGAAATCGCTGAGCCTTTATATGCCGCTATTCTTACAGACACGGGCAGCTTCAGGTATCCAAGCACTACCCCGAAAACTCACCGGCTTGCGGCGGAGTTGCTCTCAGCGGGCGTCGAACCGCAGAGGGTATACAGCGAAATTTTCGAACGCCAAAGCCCCACGCGGCTGAAGCTTACCGGCGCGATTCTCTCTACTCTCCGGCGTTCGCCTGGTGGAAAGGTCGCCTGGATAGAGATGCGCCATGAGATGATCCGGCAGGTCGGGGCCAGGATGGAAGACGCGGACGATCTTGTTAATTTTACAGTACAGGTTGATGGTGTCGTAGCTGGCTTCTTTTTTAAGGAGTTAGGGAATAACCACACAAAAGTCTCATGCCGCTCAAGAGGGAATTTCCCTATTGATCGCTTCGTTTCGCCCTGGGGTGGGGGCGGTCACCAAAATGCCGCCGGCGTCCGATTGGATATCCCAATAGATGAGGCCGAAGAGCTATTGATACGAGAGGCTGTGTCGGCGTTAGAAAGCGAGACGGCCGAGCGGTGAAGCTTCGATTCGGGCTTCTTCTAAATGGCTGCGGGGCTCTTGACGGTAGTGACGTGCATGAGGCCGTCCTTGCCACTCTGGAATTACAGAGAGCGGGCTATGACGTCGTGTATCTATCAATCGAGGAGCCGCAATTCCAAGTTTGCGACCATTCAACTATGCTTGATATTTCAGAGCAGTCTCGGTCGCAATATACAGAAGCGTCTCGCTTAGTGAAAGGCAAGCTGTTCTTGTTAAAAGAGATATCGCCCAAACTCCTTAATGGCGTTGTCTTGCCCGGCGGCCAAGGCGCCGTCAAGAATTGGATCACCAATTTTGGTGACATGAATAATCCTCGTACAATTCACCCTGAGGTTGCCCAATTTCTTCTTGAAACCGCCTCATCTGGAGGATCAATTGGAGCGATAAGCCTCGCAGAATTCATAGTGACAACGCTTTTTGGGCCCTGGCCATCTGGCAAGAGCTGCATGGAAGTAGCCCCCGATGAAGTTATCGTCAATGAGAGTAGGGGAGTGGCCGCGACTCCAGGGTCCCTCCTTTCATCATCCTTGCCCGTTATTCAAAAAGGTATTGCCTCGTTAGTTGAATTGCTGCCTAAAATTGGTCGTCTTTAGCCAGTATATTACTTAGTAAGAATTGATTATACATTGATAACTAAGCAAATACACACGATATTACTCGTTACTGAGCTAACAATAATATCTTTTCTTTCATGAGATATTGCCGATTATTTACCAGTATAATCAATAAATATCCAATAATTAGTTGAAATGGTTATATTAAACGGCTATCAATATGATCTGAAATATGATAAAACGTCTGACAACCGGCTTATGTTGCAGGGTAATGCATCAGGGCATTCGCCGTGATGGTTAATGTTCGAAGTGGTCTGCACGAATTGCCGAGATTACGAAGCGAGAGACCGGGAGAGTTAATGCTGAAGGACACAGCCCTGTCAGCGCCAATATATAGACATAAGATATCTTATCAGACGTACGTACCTTGGGCCATTTATATTAAGAAGGCCCCTCTACTTTCAGGGGCCCCTTTTCGTCTTCAGAAACATCACAGGCGCTCACGGCGCCCGATAGACTCAACCCGCTCAACTAAAGCCGCTGCCGCACCCTCCACCAGATCGTGCAGCGCCACATGAAGCGGTCCCCGCCGATCCTCCAACTGACGGGACGGACATCAACTTGGCGACCTTCGCTGACCTGCACGATGGGCACGCCGGGACGGGCGCGTCTTTCTTAAACACCAATTTTTCGAATTTTACGCCGCAATCACTGCAGCGGTACTCATATATAGGCATCTTTAGTCCTTAAAGTTACAGCGACTTCTGTATCATCCCCTTCAGGGCCGGCTTGCTAAGAGCACCAACGTGCTGGCCGACTAGCTGGCCGCCCTTAAAAACAAGCAGCGTTGGAATGGCCATTATGCCAAACCGATTGGGAGTGGTGGGATTGTCATCTATGTTCATTTTAGTGAATTTGGCCTGTCCAGCCATTTCGCCCGCCAATTCCTCCATAACCGGGGCTACCATCCTGCACGGGCCGCACCATGGCGCCCAAAAGTCAACAACGACAGGCGTTGAAGAATCGAGGACTTCCGTCTGAAAGGTCGCGTCGGTGATTTCACTTACGTTGTGAGCCATTATCTTTCCTCCCTGTTTTCGTGGGGTCGAACTCGACCTCGCATGCGTTGGCACTTCAAGTACTTACGCCCATTCTGGGCAGCAGGAAACGGTTGACAATGTACCAAGCCCCAAGGACCAAGGCTAGGGTGATAAAATCCCTTGTTGTCAATGTGATACGCCAGCTTTCTTAAGAAGCTGCATCATGGGACACCAGTTAGTGAAAGCGGACTGGAACAAGTTCAACCCTACGAACGCCGTAAAAAAATAGAAGGCCGGATGAACGAAGTATCCAAGCGTCACGCTCAAAACCACTAAGAGCCCACCAATTCCTCGGAGCACTCGGTCCAACATCTGCGGACCCTCCTTTCAAAGGGTAATACAGATGCTTGAGCGGCGCAACAGTAACCAGGACCATCGGCTTTAATATCCCCTCTTCTCTTCGGTCGCGGCTGCTTCGGCTTGGTTCATTTCTGCTTCGATCTTATCGGCGTCGCGCCAAAGAGAAATCTTGATAGCACCACCGCTTGCTTCGGCAAGAATTCTTCCCGCAGACGGCCATTCGGGCTTAAGCGAAAGAAGTGCCAGCGGTTCCGAGACATGGCGCCTGAGAATTCTTCCTATGTTTCGCGCGCCGTACTCCGATGAGTAGCCCAGGCTTGCCAAGAGTCTTTTGGCGCCGGAAGAGAGTATCAGCGATTTTCCCTGCCGGGCAAGCCGCTCTTTCAGGTCCTGCAGCTGGAGGTCAACAATGGACTCCATTGTCTCCGGACCGAGGCTGTCAAACGTTATTATTTCGTCAACGCGGTTCAAAAATTCCGGGGCGAAATTCGAGCGGACTTGCCTCATGACAGCTTCGTCCAGGCCAGAGGAGCCAGTTTCCTCCCGGTATCCGAGCATTCCATGAGAGAACATCTCCGTCCCAATATTGCTGGTCATAATAATCGTGGAGTGGTGGAATCTTACGGTTCGGCCTTTCCCGTCGGTTAGCCGGCCGGCATCAAATATTTGGAGGAAAAGGTTCATGACCTGGGGGTCGGCCTTCTCGACCTCGTCAAAGAGGACTACGCAATAAGGATTGCGCCTGACGCGGTCGGCGAGCTGGTTCTGATCGTAATATCCGACGTAACCCGGAGCCGTGCCTATCAGCCTCGAAGTGCTGATGCGTTCCATGTATTCGCTCATGTCAATGCGAATCAGCTTTTCCTCGTCGCCGAAAAGAACTTCGGCAAGGCGCTTTGCCAGTTCGGTTTTTCCTACGCCAGTGGGACCCACGAAAAGGAAGACGCCGTCTGGCCTGTCCGCGTCCAGGTCCATGCCAAGCTTGCAGCTTCGCACAACCCTGCTTACCGCGCTTACGGCCCGCTCCTGCCCGACTACTTTTTCCGAGAGCATATGTTCAATGTTCGCAAGCCGATCGTGGCTGAGAAGAGCCAACCGGTCCAATGAGACACCGGACATCTCCGCGAGGGTCTGGAGCATGTCCTCTCGCGTCACTTCTAGACATTCTCCGGACGGCTCGCGCATCGCGACGCGCGCAGCGGCGCGATCCATCAAGTCGAGCGCGCTCTCTGGGAGACACCTCGTATTTATCGAGGCCCGGATCAGGTCGAGGCTGTTTTCAAATAGTCCCGAGGGAATCGAGACGGTATGGTAAGCCTCATAAACAGGGCGCCGCAGGCACAAAACCTTCTTGATTTCCTCTAGAGGCAGTTCCTCTATTCGAATGACGTGAAAGTTCTTAAGAAGCGACGGGTCTTTCTCGAGCAGGTTCGAGAGCGCCTCCTCGTCGGTGGTTCCTATGACCTGTATTTCGCCCCGCGAGAGCGCGGGGCTCAGGAGCGCCGCCGAATCCAGCGATGCCCCGCGCGACCCGCCCGTGTGAACGAGCTGGTGCATGTTTTCGATGACGGCCAACTCGCCTTTCTCCCGCAGCTTTCTTACGAGATCAAGAACGCGTTCCTCGAACTGGCCACGAAATCTGGCTCCCGCGATCAAAGCCGGAACGTTAATGGATTGGACTCGCTTTCCTTTCAGGTGCTCGGGCGCCGTGCCTTCATGCAGGCGCAAAGCCACTTCTTCAACAATGGCCGTTTTGCCTACTCCCGCCTCCCCTACCAACAAGGCGTTTCTTTTATCGCGGCAAGAAAGAACTTCGATGATCTGCGCTACTTCAGCTTCCCTTCCCGCCAGCGCCACTCTGGGCCTGTTAGCTACCAAGTCCGTTAGAGAAGAAACCAACTCTTCCTGCGGAGTGCTCCCCTTCTCTCCTGCTTCAGCGGCTCCTTTCGCCTCAAGCTTGATTCGCGCCACCTGGCGTTTTTCGGATGCGGCAGGATGGTGCGGATTGAGAATCATAGCCTTTTCGTAGGCTCGCTGGGCCCTTCCCCAATCCGCTTTGGCGGCGTAAACGTCGCCCAACGATACATAAGCTTCATCGCTGACGGGGAACCTTTCAAGGAGCCTGTTCAAGGCTGATATAGCTTGCTGCGGCCTATTGGCGGCGAGGCAGTCGTTAGCCATTTCATGGTAAAGGACCGGGTAGTCAGGCTTGACGGTCAGGGCGAGTTCCCACTCCCCTACCGCTCTCGCCGGCTCTCCGCGGGACGAATAGTCCTGGGCATTTAAGCAGTGTGTTAGGACCGATGCGTAGAGGGCGGCCTCTCTATTTTTGCCGCCGGCGATTCTGTAAAGGTTGATAGCCTTCCCGTAGGCACCCAGCCTGAGTAGCGACTCGGCCAAGTCCATGACAAGCTGCGTGGCGAACATCAGGCTGTAGCCGTCGGAGCCAAGGGCCCTGTAGAATACTCCTTCGGAGGTCAGCATCCTGAAAATATATGATTTGTTCTCGTCCGTGAAGAAAAAGGGATAAAGCGGAAGGGGTGGAACCGTTTCGTGCACTAGATACAACCCATCCCTGATCTGGCGCGAGAGGCTTTTCAGCCTGGAGACCGCCAGCCCGTTGTTCCCTGGCAGCACCTCCACCTCCGGAGCTTCCATCGTCTGAGATGAAGGCCTGACGATAGCGAGAGCCCCCGTCCAGTTGTTGACAAAGAAGGTCAAGGCATCAACGAGAGCCCTTTCGACATCAGGACCTTTTCTGGCGGAGGGTTGGAGCGAGGAGAGATGGGCCATGTCGTCAAGTATCTGCTGGTACTTTCTAAGATAAAGCGGTACCAAGTCCCGGCTGGCGCCATGGACGGGGAATACTTGGGCGAAAAGATCCCTGTAGCGCGCGAAGAGTCGTCCCTGGAACCCCGCGTGGTTTTCCATAGATGGGTCCTGCATCGCGGCAATCGCACGTTGCGCAAGCTCCTTGATGAAGTTGTTCTTCTGGGCGCTTCCGGCCATCCCAGCGGCGGTGACCATATAAAAAGCCTCCGCGAGAAATGAATACGCTTCCTCGCTGGCGGAATCCCCGCCCTCCTTGCGGCTTGGCGCGGCAACCGAAAGAAACGCCAGCCTTTCCCGCGCCTTATCCAGCGCTTCACTGAGCGAAAGCGTCAACCTTCCACCTCTACGCGGATATCATTGGAGCGCACGATAAAGACCTTCTCGTTATTGTCCAAAGGGTCCGCCGGAAAGATGAAGAAACCAGAGTGGCCCTCGGCCATGTTGATGACCCTGCCGCGCATCGTCTCGCCGTCGTGAAAAGTCACTTTCACTACCTGTCCGGCCTTCGGGGATTCGTCGGAAAAATCGCCGTGGGCGTGGTAATGGGGGTTCCCGCCGAAGTCTTTCACGAAGAAGATGGCTTTGAGATCCGATAGCGGCACCGATTCGACCTTCCCGTCGGTATTGATCACCTTGATACTCTTGAAGGCGGCGGAAAAATGCGAATAGGTGCAGCACTTCACCATGGCCCCGTCGCGCCGTCTCAGGATGAGCTTTTGTTGCATTCAGAGTACCTCCCTTATAGGCAATTGAGCACGTCTTCGAGAGAGGCGTAGCCCCCCAAAGCCTTCATAATTCCATCAACCTTCAGCGTAAAGGTTTGTTCCTTGAACGCTTTCAACCTTATCTGCTGAACCGGTTCCTTCGCTATGATCATCTTGCCCAACTCCTCGTTGGGCTTATATAGCTCGTAGAGGCAGATGATTCCGCGGTAACCGGTCCCCTGGCACGCCTGACAGCCTTGAGGTTTGAAGAAGTTGGCCCCCTGTGGCAGCTTCAGTCCTATCTCCTTTTCGATGTCGGCGTTTGCCGGATAGGGCTGGCGGCAGGAGGGGCAAAGCCGCCTCACCATTCGCTGGTTGATGACTGCGGCCAGAGAGGCAACGATCAGGAATGGTTGGATTCCCATGTCTATAAGGTTTTGTATGGTGCTCACCGAATCGTTGGCCGTCATTCGCGCCAGAACCAGCCTCTTCGCGAAGGCGCCCTGGATCGTCGCCCTGGCGTCTGGCTCGCTGCTGATGTCGCCGATGTATGCCACGTCGGGCTCCTGCCTCATTAAAGCCACGATGGCCTCGGCGAAGGTGTACTCGCTCTTCTCTTCGGGCTTGCCCTGGATCATTCCCTCTATCTCATATTTGACGACGGGATCAAACCCCAAGGCAAGCTGGTCTGGACGGAGCTGTTCCAGGATCGAAGCATAAATCGTGGTGCGCTTTCCCGATCCGGGCGGCCCGGTGACCAGGTAGAGGCCTGAGCCCCTGGCGAGCGCCTTCTGGTAGGCTGCCAGAACCGCCGGCTGCATTCCAAGCTGGTTGAGCCTCATCGTGGCGCTAACCTTGTAGGAAAGCTTGATCACGATGGACTCGCCGAAAAGCATAGGTATCGTATATACGTTCAGTTCGAGCTTCTTTTCCCCGTGGACCAGCTTGAAGTAGCCGTTTTGGGGAATCCGGTTCTTCGTGATGTCGAGCCCGGCCAGGACCTTGATTCTGTTGGCTACGTTGAGTTTCAACCTTTCGGGGATCTCGTTGACTTTGCGAAGTGCCGTCCCCTCTCTTACCCTGATGACATATCCGTCCTGCACCGGCTCTAGGTGAACCTCCGTCGCGCCCGACTCCGCGGCCCCCGAGATAACCTTGTCAACCTCCTCGATTACGTTCTTGTCCTCGACTGGGTTTCTGGCCTGCCGCATGTCCGCATCGGACTTCCTGGCTGATTCAAAGACAACTTTTTCGGCCATGACCGCTTCTCCCTCTTCCCCAATGTAACACCTGAAAGCCTTTGTGACAAGCCATGGGATGGAGATGTTAGCACACGAACACGAAACGTGGCCTGTTGGCATGGTGGAAGCAGCCGGCAACGGCTTGCCCATCCATTGGCGCCGGTGTTACAGTGTCAATCGGGGGGCAGTGGCGATGGTTAAGAGCCGGGGAGAAATGTGGAACTGAACTAGGAAGCGGAACAAGCGTTGTCGAGAGGTTCATAGTATGGCTGCTAAATTCCAAGGATTGGACTATTACCGCTGCGACGAGCTTTTCACGGCTGAACAGAAAATGGTTCGGGACACGGTACGGGCCTGGGTTGACGAAAAGGTCCTTCCCATCATTGCCGCCCACTATAGAGAAGGAACGTTTCCCAAGGAGTTGGTCTCCGAGATGGGGGCGCTCGGCCTTTTGGGAGCAAACCTGCCCGAGGAGTACGGGGCCGCGGGGCTCGACAACATAGCCTACGGTTTGATCATGCAGGAGCTGGAGCGGGGTGATTCGGCCGTCCGTTCTTTCGCCTCCGTTCAGGGCAGCCTCGTCATGTACCCGATATTCACCTACGGCTCCGAAGAGCAGAAGCACCGCTGGCTTCCGAAGCTGGCCAGGGGCGAGGCGATAGGGTGCTACGGCCTGACGGAGCCGGACGCCGGATCCGACCCGGGCTCAATGAAGACGCGCGCCTCCAAGGCCGGTGACGGCTGGGTTCTCAACGGTTCGAAGATGTGGATCACCAACGGGACTATCGCGGATGTCGCGGTGGTGTGGGCGCGATCGGAGGAAGGCATACTCGGATTCCTCGTTGAGAAGGGCGCGCCGGGCTTCAGCGCCCCGGAGATGAAGGGCAAGCTTTCGCTAAGGGCCTCCGTCACTTCGGAGCTCGTCTTCGAGGATGTCCGCCTACACGAATCGAGCCGCCTTCCCAAAGCGCTCGGCTTGCGAGCGCCGCTCTCCTGCTTGAATCAGGCGCGCTACGGCATAGCGTGGGGCGTTGTCGGGGCGGCTCAAGCCTGTTACGACGAGGCGTTGCGGTACGCCAGAGAGCGGATAATGTTCGACGGCCCGATCGCCAGGTTCCAACTTGTCCAGGACAAACTCGTCAAAATGGTGGCCAGCATCACGCAGGCCCAGCTTCTGGTCTGGAGGCTGGGCGGCCTGAAGAACGCCGGCACTCTGCGCCACCAGCAGGTCAGCCTGGCGAAGATGTTATGCGTTTCGATGGCGCGAGACACGGCCCGCGACGCAAGGGACATCTTGGGCGCCAACGGCATCCTCGACGAATACCAGGCGATGCGCCATATGCAGAACCTTGAAAGCGTGTACACGTACGAAGGAACCCACGACATCCACAAGCTCGTGGTAGGGGCCGATATAACGGGCTATGAAGCCTTCCGCGCGGATGCGAAATGAGCGAGGCGTGAGCAAATCAATTTCTTTTCCCCTTCCTTCTAACTTCTAACTTCTTACGTCTCACTTCTTTCTCTCTACTCTTCTCCCCATTGTCTCTGTACTCGCGCGCCTTCTCTTCAAGGCCGGCATGAAGCGCTTCGCCCGGGGCAAGGCCTTTGGCCTTCGCATAGTCTCTCAAGTCCTGGGATATCTTCATCGCGCAGAACTTGGGACCGCACATAGAGCAGAAGCGCGCCACTCTAGCGCCCGGCTCCGGCAACGTCTCGTCGTGAAATTCAACGGCTTTGATAGGGTCCATCGCAAGGTGGAACTGGTCGTCCCATCTGAACTCGAACCGCGCCTTGGCCATCGCGTCATCCCATTCCCTGGCGCGCGGGTGGCCCTTGGCGATGTCGGCGGCGTGAGCGGCGATCTTGTAAGCGACCACGCCGTCCCGGACGTCATCCTTGTTCGGCAGGCCGAGATGTTCTTTCGGCGTCACGTAACAGAGCATGGCGGTCCCGAACCATCCGATCATCGCGGCGCCAATGGCCGAAGTGATGTGGTCATAGCCGGGGGCGACATCGGTGGTCAGCGGCCCCAGCGTATAAAAAGGGGCCCCATGGCAGGAGGCCGCCTGCCTCTCCATGTTCTCCCTGATCTTGTCCATCGGAACGTGGCCCGGCCCTTCTATCATCACTTGAACGTCGTGGCGCCAAGCTTTCTCGGTCAGCTCGCCTAATGTATCAAGCTCGGCGAACTGCGCCTCGTCGTTGGCGTCTGCGATGGAACCTGGACGAAGCCCGTCGCCTAGCGAGAAAGCGACGTCATACGACTTGAATATCTCGCAGATTTCGCCGAAATGGGTGTAGAGAAAATTCTCCTCGTGATGGGCGAGACACCATGACGCGAGGATCGAGCCGCCTCGCGAAACGATTCCGGTCGCGCGGTTGGCCGCCAATGGCACGGTGGCGAGCCGCACCCCCGCGTGAATGGTCATGTAGTCAACGCCCTGTTCCGCCTGCTCTTCCAGTGTTTGGGCAAAGATATCCCACGTGAGTTCCTCCGGCTTCCCTCCAACTTTCTCAAGGGCCTGATAGATCGGAACGGTGCCGATAGGAACGGGGGCGTTTCTTATGATCCACTCCCGCGTCTCGTGGATATCCGGCCCGGTGGAGAGGTCCATCACCGTGTCGGCGCCCCACCTGATGGCCCAGATCATCTTTCGGACTTCCTCCTCCACCGAAGAGGCGACGGCCGAGTTGCCGATGTTGGCGTTGATCTTCGTCAAGAAGCCGCGCCCGATGACGCAAGGCTCGACTTCAAGGTGGTTGACGTTGGCTGGAATGATAGCGCGCCCGCTGGCCACCTCGTCGCGGACGAACTCCGGCTTCATGCCTTCGCGGATGGCCACGAATTCCATCTCTTCGGTTATCCGGCCTTTCCTGGCATAATGCATTTGCGTGACGTTGCCGCCACGCTTTGAGCGAAACATTTTCGTCCCGCGGCCTGGGAATGGCGGCGCGCCGCCGTCGCGCGGCGGCGTCATTGATTCGCGCTCCTCTACGCCGCCTCTTGCCTCGATCCAAGCGCGCCTGATCGGAGAAAGTCCCCTGGCAAGATCGCAGGTGGCGCCCGATTCTCCGTAAGGGCCGGACGGATCGTAGAGCCTGACGGGAGCGTTGGGCAATTCCTCGCGGTCTTCCGCCCTGCTTGGCGAGAGCGCCACCTCCCTGAAAGGAACTCTGATGCCATGCTTGGAGCCTTCCACGTGAACTCTCTTGCTTCCAGGAAAGGGATCACCGCAAATGATTTTATTGAATGATTCAGACATGGATCCTCCAACCCAAGGCGCGCCGTGATGCGCGCCTCTCTCTTGTCCTGCAATTTGAGCGATTTTCGACCCAGGTTCTCAACGCATTCCCTCCGCCGGCATTACCCGGTTCAGGTTCAAGGGGTTGGCGTCCGCGAGACGCCTCTCAGCGGCCCTCAATAAGAAGCTCGCCAGGCCGCACTCCCTGCGCGGGTTACATCATACGGCTTTTAGAAAAATATGTCACTTCATTCCACTGTCAGGCGCCGGCCTGGCGGGCGCCGAGCCCCAAACCATCGTCCCGCCCAGGTGGCCCGTGTATCCCACTAGGACGGCCGCCGCGAAGGCCAGGACGAAAAGGAGGGCACGGAGGCGGAGCTTTCGATCCGGCCCGTCCAACCCCTTTCTCTCTTTGTCCCTGGAGGATATCTCCGCGGCAATAAACCCGGCCAGCGCCGCGCAGCCAAAGATCATCGTCCAGAGCGCGCCATCCTCGTGTTGCTCCACCAAGGCTTTGACGGAAGGCTTATCCTTGAAGGCCTCGGCCACGTCGTCCCCGGTATAATACGCGGCAAAGCCGCCGAGCACGCCCGCGGCAAGCAACAGCGCGGTAGCTTGGCGCCAGAATGTTTTGCCTCGAATCAGCCATGCGAACGCGGTGAAGGCTGCCAGGAGAAGGAAAGCCACCGGAAAATGCACCAGGACCGGATGAAGGTACGGAATGCCAAGCATGTCGCGCCTCCTTGTCTTAGAAACAAACGCCGGGAGCCAAACCATTGCATCCCGGCGAAAGCATTCAGGAACCCATGTCCAGGCACTGCGAAGGGGCTATTTCTCGGCCTCTTCGGCCTCTTTGGCCTTCTTGGCCTCCTCGACGATCTTCTGCTGAATCATTGCGGGGGCTTCCTCGTAGGAGGCGAACTCCATCGAGAACGAGCCCCGGTCGGCCGTCATTGACTTCAATGTGGATGCGTAGGTCAAGACCTCGGCAAGCGGAACCTGAGCCTTGATCACCTGGTTATGGCCCTTTTGGCTCATGCCCTGGATGCGGCCGCGGCGGCTGTTCAGATCGCCCATTACGTCGCCCATGCACTCTTCCGGGACAACGACTTCCAGGTTCATCACCGGTTCGAGCAACGTGGGCCTGCACTTCTCCATCGCCTCCTTGAACCCCATGTGGGCGGCTATTTTGAAGGCCATTTCGGAGGAGTCTACGGGGTGGAAGCCGCCGTCGAAAAGCGTCACGCGAAGGTCAACGACCGGGTACCCGGCCAGAGCACCGCGCTCAAGCGATTCCAGCATGCCCTTCTCGACGGCCGGGATGAAGTTGCGAGGCACGGATCCCCCGAAGATGTCATCCTTGAACTCGAAGCCCGAGCCCCTCTGCAGAGGTTCCATCTTGATTTGAATGTCGGCGAACTGGCCGTGGCCCCCGGTCTGCTTCTTGTGCCTGGCGTGGACTTCGGCGCGCCCCTTGATCGTCTCCTTATAAGGCACCTTCGGCTGCTTCATGTTCATCTGGACGCCGTAGCGCCTCTGCACGCGCGCAACCACGATCTCGACGTGCTGGGTCCCCTGGCCGGAGACGAGCATCTCCTTGGTCTGCGGGTCGCGCCCGACCTTGAAGTTCGGGTCCTCCTCCACCATCTTGGTGAGAGCCTGAGCGATCTTTTCCTCGTCGCCGCGGCTTTTGGGCTCGACCGCGAAGGAGATGGCCGGAATCGGGTACTTGACCGGCGGAAACGTGACGATCTTTTCCTTGGCGCACAGCGAGTCGCCCGTCTGCGTCTCCTTGAGCTTCATCACGGCCGCTATGTCGCCAGCGGCGGCCTGCTCGCACTTGACGCGCTCCTTGCCCTTCATCTCGAAGAGGCCCGACATTCTCTCAGGGTTTCCCGTTCTCGAATTCAATAAGGTCGCGTCGGCGTCAAGCGTGCCGGAGATCACCTTGAAAACCGTGATGCGGCCCTGCGCCGGGTCGGAGATGGTCTTGAAGGCGAAGACCGTAGCCGGGCCGGCGGCATCAACGGCAATCTCAACATCTGCGCCGTCGGCGCCCTTTGCTTGCCAGGCGGGTCGGTCGGACGGCGATGGGCCGAACTCGGCGAGGAAGTTGAGGACATCCGAGACGCCGACGTTCTTGCTCGCCGCGCAACAGAGCACCGGGAAGATCTTGTCCTGCGCGACGCCGATCCGCAACGCGGCCGTCAGCTCTTCAGGAGTTAGATCGCCCGCCTCGAAATACTTCTCCATCAGCTTTTCGTCCAGTTCCGCTACGGCTTCTACCAGCGCGGCTCTCGCCTTGGCCACGGCCTCCTTTTGGCCGGCTGGGATCTCTTCTTCCTTGTACGAGCCCGATTCGTCGCCGGAGTATACGTGCGCCTTGCCGTGGACGAGATCAATGACCCCGGTAAAGTCCTTTTCCTGGCCAAGAGGGAGCATCGCCGGAACGGCGAGCCGCCCGAAGTTTTCGGTTATGCTGGCCAGCGCCCGGTCAAAGGAGGCGTTTTCGCGGTCCATCTTGTTGATGACCAGAACGCGCGGGACGCCGAACTCCTCGGCGTACTCCCACCCTTTGTTCGTCATAACCTCGACGCCGGAAACGGCGGAAACCAGCACCATCGCCGTGTCGGAAACGCGGATCGGCCCCCTGGCCTCGGCGATGAAGTTGCCATAACCGGGCGCGTCCAGAATGTTGACCTTGAGCTTGTTCCATTCGCAGAAGGCGAGTCCGGTGGAGATCGAAAGCTTGCGCTCGATCTCATCATCCTCGGTGTCGGTAAAGGCGGTGCCGTCGTCCACCCTGCCGAACCGGCTCACCGACTTCGAGGCGAAAAGCATCGCCGACGTGAGCGTCGTCTTGCCCACGCCACCGTGTCCCAACAGCACCACGTTGCGAATCTCCTTCGGACCGTAGACCTTCATGACCCCTCCTTGATGCGAAATGAAGGCGCCCTGTGGCGCCGACTGCACAGACCTGTATTTTACCCCATTTCGCTTTACGAGAGAATATGCCGCCCTGTCTCACCGATTGCCTTCGAGGACAAAGACTACAGGGGCGAGAACGGCGGAGTTGCCGGCCCTGTCCGAGCATCGCCCCGACAGCACGTGACGGCCGGGCGCGATCCCCGTCAGGTCAACGCGGACCTGGCGCGCGGCCGAATGCCAGTCGGGAAAGATGGGATGGCCGTCAAGCATCACGTGCAGGCTGTAGGGATCGGGGCCGGAGCCGGAATCTTCAATCGTGAGCCTCGCCTCCCGCTCCCCGAGATGCGGGAATGTCGCGAAGTAGAGCCCTCCCCACCTCGGCGCCGTGTGGTCCTCGCCGATGCTGTAGATCCCGTTGCCTATTAAGTTCATAGGCCGGCCATCGAGCTTCTTTGCCCACCTTCCGCCGAAAAGGATGCCCTCCCGGGAGGCGGCGTTCCCTTTGGCTCGATAAGAGAGCAGAGAACCGCCTCTCGTTGAATATGGCCCGCAGGTCACGTTTACCGTTGTGCCGCCCCTTCCTTCCAGCTCGAGTCTGGCGAACGCCCCTGCCGGAACGTCAAGGGTCCATTCTCCCGCCTTCAGCGTCGCGGGCCCCGTGCCCCACTGGCCTGGTAGCTCGATCGTTCCGATCTTGATCGCGCCATTGCGCCCGCGCAAAGCCTCTTCGGGCAGCAGCACTTCCACGCTGCCTCCGCGCGCTTCGCACAGAAGCTCCTCAACCGGCTTCCCCCCCAAAAGCACCGGCGTTACTCCTTTCTCGTCGCGGCGCGAAAGGGTGAGCCATATTCCAGCCGGCACCATGTGGGCCTGCTTCAAGGCGTAGCCGCTTCCTGGAAGAGCGAGGCGTGCAACCTCGCTCGGCTTGGCAAAGCGCAGCTCTCCCGCCAGGACCGCCCTCAGGTCTTGTTGGTTTGAAGCCACTAT
>DAHXMK010000415.1 GCA_027365515.1 Candidatus Aminicenantota bacterium | reverse complement strand
CCGCACTGAGGTCTCTGTCCTCGGCGAGCGCGGCGATAATCTCGGCGCGCCGCTGCTCGTTCTGCGCGATAGCCGCGCTGACGACCTCCGCCGTGGACTCGTGCTCCAAACGAAGCTCGCGCAGGGTTTCCTCGACGGCGTCGGTGCTCGTCTTGAGCGAGACAAAGGCGTTTCGCCTGCGGCCGAATTCCTCCCGAAGTTGGCGTAGCTCCTGCTCCGTCTTCGAGGCCACGAATGCCTCGAACTGCCGGAGGCGATCGGCCGCTGCGTGGTCGAGGTCCTGCTGGCAGAGAACGCATTTCGCTCCGTCCTCAGTGACGGGAAACGCCTTCCCCCGGTAAGCCTGTTGCGCAGAATAGAGGCGCGACGCCTCCCACATGGCCTTCCACTGCTCGCCGCCCGTTCCGGGAAGAACGCCTTGAGGGAAAGTCGCGTCGCGCAAACGCCTCGCATCCTCGCTCTTGCGACGGCCCTCCTTTCGTGCGGCGAATACGGCCGCGACATCCGCATCCGACAGGACCGTTTCCAATCCCCGTAAGTGCTCCCCAAGCGCGCGCACGCGGCCGGCGCGGATATTGAGCTGGGCGATCAGCTTGTTGGGGTCATTGGCCTGTAGGTCTTTCAGGGACTTTTCCAGAAGGGCGAGCCGCGCTTCTTCCTCCGGCGACAGGCGCGTGACCGCCCGGACCGCCTCCGGCTTGGTCAGGGAGGAAATGCTCCCGGCGAGCTTCGCCGCCGCCGTGCCCGCCGGAATGAGCTGGACGATGGGAGCAAGGGCGTTGGTGTTTAGCGCGCGCTGTTCCGACTCCAGCCGGACGCGAATGGCCCGGCATGCCTTGACGAGCTTGTCGAACAGGTCCAGCCCGAACGGAAGGAAGGCAACGTCTGTTCGCTCGTTCAGGTAAACGGCAGCGCACTGCGTATCGAAGACGCTGACGCGGGAGACGAATTCATCAGGTTCGCCACCCGTCCACTGACGGCCGTCCGCTTCCGTTCCGACCTTGTACCGGATAGTTACAGTCGGCTTTAGTGGAGCCGTTCCGGAAACAACGTTTCCGAGGATTTCTTCGTGTCCGCGCGCGCGGCACGCCTGCTTGAGGATGCGAATATAGCCGGTCTTCCCGGCCCCGTTGTCCCCGTAGACAATGGTAAGGCCGGGGGCGAATTTGAGGGTCTGGTCCTCCGCTAGGGCATTGACACCCTGGTGGTGGAATATGGATTCGAGGAATACCGGCGCCGCCGTCCCCCGCTGGGTCGGGACGTGCTCCTTGGCGAGCAGTTTGACCTCGATTTTCTCCGCAAGGCCGTGGTCACCCTTGCAGATTTCGGTCGCGGTGCGGATATCTTCGTCCGACAGCTCCCCGTTGAGGACAAGCCGCCGGACCGCGTCGCGTTGCCATGTAGGGCGGTCGGCAGACCACGTGAGAATCTCTTGCAGGACCTTCACTGTCGTTCCCCTTCGCGACCTACCAGGTACATGCATGAAGGTAGTGTACGGACTTGTGTGCAAATTCAGAGGTCATGGTATGAGGGAGGTTGGATCAACCCCATGTCCTGTGGAGGGACCCTACCATGACCGTGAAGAAGCATAGCACCAACGCGATCGACCTCAAAGCCCTCGTGGCGGAAGACTGTGACTGGATGAAATCCTTGATCAAAGCGGCCGTCCAGGAGGTCCTGGAGGCCGAGATGACCGAGAGCTCCTGGGGGCCGGCCCCCACGAGCGCCAGGAAGGCCGCCAGGGCTACCGGGCCGGCTATGACGAACGCGGCCTGGTGACCCGTGTCGGCAAGCTCGAGCTCCGGGTCCCCCGGACCGTCACGGCCAGTTCCAGACCGCCCTCTTTGAGCGCTACCCGCGCTCGGAGAAGGCGTTCGTGGCCGCCTTGGCGGAGATGTACGTGCAGGGCGTCTCCACCCGCAAGGTCAAAGCGATCACCGAGGAGCTCTGTGGGCCAGAGTTTCTCGGCCTCCAGCATCAGCGTCCTCAACAAGGGGCTCGATGAAGCCCTCACGGCTTTTGCCGAGCGGCGTCTGGAAGAGTCGTATCCCTACCTGATTCTCGATGCCCGTTACGAGAAGGTCCGTGAGGAGGGTGTC
>DAHXMK010000406.1 GCA_027365515.1 Candidatus Aminicenantota bacterium | reverse complement strand
GCGCAGAAGACCCACCTCGAAGAGTACCCTTACCGCCTTGAATACGGAACTCCCAACCTCGTCGGGATCGCCGGCTTGAACGCCGGGTTGAAGTGGGTCAAGTCCAAGGGCATCGAAGCGATCCACGCCCACGAGATGAAGCTGACCGAGAAGCTTCGCGACGGCCTTCGGAAGATAGAAGGGGTGACGCTCTATTGCCAGGACGACTTGAAAGGCCACATCTCGGTTCTTCTATTCAACGTTGACGGCCTGGACCCGGCCAACACGGGGACGTTCCTGGACGTCAACCACGAAATCGCCTGCCGCACCGGCCTCCACTGCGCACCGTTGGTCCACGAGCAATTGGGGACCGACGAACTGCACGGGGCCGTCAGGTTCGGCATAGGGCCGTTCAACACCGAAGCCGAAATTGAAAGCGCGATAGAGGCGGTCGCCGAGATAGCGGATGGCCACAGGAAGAGAACGCGCTGAACCCCGCGGCCCGGGCGGAACATTTTGGCCGCCCGGCCGCTCGGAATGCCTAGCAGGCTGTTGAAAAACTCCCATAGGTCGCGTTGCCAGCGCCACGGCTCCGGATGCAAGGCGTCGCGACGCCGTCGATGTCTCTGCACATCGTCTAGAAGCGACAACACAGCAGACGGGGCCGTGCCGCGGCAACCCTTCGGGCGCAAGGGATTGGGGGCCATCTGCGTTGTTCCGGCTCCTAGAAAGGGGAACCACCCTGTCGTCGTCGCCGCGCCTAGCATCTGGCCCCCAAGCCTCTTGCGCGCGGCCCATGCGGGTTTCTCAACAGCTTGCTAGAGCGCGTCTAGCGGTTAATTGATCGGGTGGCTCACGATAAAACGAAATAAAGAAGCAGAGCCAGCGCGCCGAGAATGGGAAGGGCGCACCCGCAGCCCAAGCATCCTCTTCGGCCGATGGCGGCCCTGAAAAGGCCCCGTCCAACGGCAGTCCCGACGACGGGCAGCGCGGCGATTGCAACTTGAGCCGCGGTCTGGCGCCACCTCTCCGCCTCCTCCTGCTCCAATTGCTTCTGGAGAATCGCCTTGCTGACGGCCACGCGCTCGCGGTATTTCATCTCTTCCCGCGTCTTGACAACCTCAAGCTCGCTGGCATCGGGCCTGAGAATGAGCTTCGACTCGCAGAAGCGGCAGAGGACGTCCACCTCGCCGGTCTCCACTTCAAGCGGCGCCGAGCAGTTCGGGCAGTGAAGGGTTTTCGTTTCCATTGCTCCCCTCGCTTCGCAATAATAGCACGAAGCGTGCCTTCCTTTTCCCAAGATGCTCTGCTATAATTATTTTGGTTTTAGGCTCCATGTTCTAAAGGGGCCATGTCGAGGAAAGGGACCATGGAACCTCCCAGTTCTGAACCACAATACGCCGAAGCTCCGGTCCTTGGCGCGGCGCCTCGCTTGAGAAACTGAGCGGCAGTCCGCCTCCCGGGCCTGGGCTTCAGCCCAACAAATGGGATGCGGCATGTATTTCATCAGCAAAGCCTTCCATCTTGCGGCACGGCTAAGGCGCCAGATATTCATCTTTCTGGCGGTCCTGGGACCGGGCATCATCGTGATGGTGGCCGACAACGACGCTGGCGGCATCTCCACCTACGCCGTCACCGGGTCGAAGTACGGCTTCAAGCTCCTATGGATTCTCGTCATCCTCTTGCCGATGGCCTACTACGTGCAGGAGATGACCGTGCGACTGGGCGCCGTAACCAAACGCGGCCATGCGGAGGCCATCTTCGAGGGCTTCGGCCCCTTCTGGGGATGGTTCTCGCTGATTGATCTCGGAATCATCAACTGGCTCACTCTCGTCACCGAATACATCGGCATGACGGCCGCTATGAGCCTGTTCGGCGTGCCGGCCATCGTCACCTTTGTCGCGGTGACGCTGATCCTTTTCGTGGTAGTGCTTTCCGGAAAGTATTGGACCTTCGAGAAGCTGACGCTTTTCTTCTGCGCTTTCAACCTCGTCTATATCCCGGCGGCGCTGTGGGCCATGAAGCTGCCATCGGTTCCAGGCTGGGGAGAGGCCTTCAAGGGTTTCGTCGTGCCCAACTTCCCCGGCGGGCTTACGGGCGAGGTCATCTTCTTCCTTCTCGCCAACATCGGAACCACGATCACCCCGTGGCAGATTTTCTTCCAGCAAAGCTCCGTCGTTGACAAAGGGCTCGACATCCACGACATCAAGTT
>DAHXMK010000397.1 GCA_027365515.1 Candidatus Aminicenantota bacterium | reverse complement strand
TGCCCCCAAGCCCGCTGGAGAGTTCATGGAACTTCTGTTTGGCGTCCATCCAGTCGTAGAGTGCCTGAGAGCCCGGAGAAGAAAGCTTCTCAAGCTCTGGCTTTCGAGCCAGCAGAGGGCGGAGGAGCTTGAGAACAGGCTCGGGGCGAAGCTGCCCGTTTCGCCGGAGTTCCTCCCGCGCGAGCGGCTTTCGCGCATGGCCGACAATCCACAGCATCAGGGCGTTCTGGCGGAGGCGGAGCCTTACCCCTACGTCGCGCTAGAGGAATTGCTGGAGGAGAGGGGCGCCTTCCTTCTGGTTCTCGACGATTTGACCGACCCGCAAAACGTCGGCGCCATCCTGAGAAGCGCATATTGCGCCGGGGTCACCGGGGTCACTATCCGCAACCACCACGCCGCGAAGGTCACCGCCGTCGTGGCCAAGGCATCGGCGGGCGCCGTGGAGCACCTCAACATCGCCCTCGTTCCGAACCAGTCCATGGTCCTTGAAAAGGCCGGGGACGCGGGCTTCTTCAGGATCGCCCTGGAAATGGAGGGGGCGTCGCTCTGGAAGGCGGACGTGCCTTGGAACCGTTCCCTCGCGCTGGTCGTGGGCGAGGAGGGCGCCGGCGTCGGCAGGCTCGTCAGGAAGAACTGCGACGTGGCCCTGAAGGTCCCGATGAAAGGCGGCCTCGATTCGCTGAACGCTTCGGTGGCGGCCGCGCTCGCGCTTTTCGAGGTAGCGAGAAGAAGGGGATAGAGCGAGGGAGACCACCGTTGAAACGGCGGGCGCATTCGCCTTCACTGGCAAGGAACGCGTGACATGGCTCTAGCATTTTCAAACTTGCCCAAGACCGCCAGAATGGCCGTCACGGTTCTGGTACTTGCCGCCGTCTCTTACGCCGATTATATGAGCGGGGTCCCGGCGTCGCTCTCGCTCTTTTACCTTGCCCCGGTTGCGTTATCGGCTTGGTACGTCGGCTGCGCCTGGGGATGCCTGATGGCGGTTTGCAGTACCGCCATGTGGTACTTCAATGACTGGTTTGCCGGGAAGCAGTTGGCGCCTCCCGGGGTCTTCTTTCTGGACGTAATAATGATGGCCGGCGTCTTCGTGACCGTGGCGCTTGTTTTCGACGGCCTCCACAGGGCGCTCAGCCGCGAGAGGGAGATGGCGCTCCATGATTCATTGACCGGGCTCTTCAACTCGCGGGGATTCTTCATCCAGGTCCAGAGGGAGATAGAACGGGCGAGGAGAACTGGCTCGCCGGCGGCGCTACTCTACATTGATCTCGACGACTTCAAGCGCATCAACGACACGATGGGACACATGGAGGGCGACAGGGTTCTCAAGAGTGTCGCGGACGCCCTTATGGAGAGCTGCCGAAGGGTTGACCTGGTGGCCCGCCTCGGCGGCGACGAGTTCGCCGTTTTCTTGCCGGACACGGGGGAAGATGAAGCGAAAACAGCGGCGGCAAGGATATTCCGATTCCTGTCTGATAAAGCGAACGATGGCCATTTAAGGGTGACGGCGAGCGCCGGACTAGCGGCCTACTCGGAGCCGCCCATGTCAATTGACCAGGCTCTGAAAGACGCTGACGAGGCTATGTACAACCAGAAGGCAAGCGGAAAGAATGGCATCGGGCTCAAGGCCGCAGGTACCATTGTCTGACAAAGCTTTTCTTGGGTAACATCCCGAAGCGCGTCCTACTTGGCTTTTAGCCGCAGGACTTCCAGGTCGAGCAGCTTCTTGACGGCCATCAAGGCCTCGGCCTTCGGCAACGGGCATACCTTGAGAATCGAGGATAAGTCCCAAATTCCGTTGACCCGGGTGGCGATGAAGCCCTCTTGCGGGGTCAGGCTGTACGGAACGAGCTTATCGAGAGGCACGTTCAGCTCAAGGATTGCCTCCTGCGGAATGCTCTCGGCCGCCAAGCGCTCGTTAAAGCTCGCCTCGGCGCGGCCGAGAAGCTCGCGCACCTTGGCGTCCCCCGGCTCCTTGCGGGCCGCGTACCCTAGCAGTTTCACCGCCTCTTCGGACCTTCCAGCTTTGAGAAGAGCCTCGGCTTCATTGACGAGCTTCTCCTGGACGGCGCCGTATGCCGCCTCGTCCCGCCTCGGTTTTTCGGCTCTCGCTTCCAAGAGCCCAAGCCCCAGCAACCTGAAAGCCACCGAGGCGACGCTGAATTCAGTCGAGTGCAGCTCCAGCGCGGCCTCCTCGACCGTCCGCGTCCCGTCGAGCGCCTCGTAAACGCGCAATAGCGCGGAGTCCGGCTCGGCGCCCGAATCCCTGAGAAGCTTTCCCGTGCGGCCAAGGACCGCCCTCTCGCTGGGGATTGCCTTGCGAATCCTTCCCCACTCGTCTTTTCGCCTGATCCCCTCCATGACGAGCGAGGTCACGTCCAGTTCAATCGAAACGAGATCATCGCCGAGGGAGGCCTCCTCCTCGAAGCTGAACCTTCCTTCATCCCAGAGGAAAAGGTCGTAGAGCCCCTCCTCGGCCTTCAGCCTGAGCATCGCCTTGAGGTCGTCCTCCTCCAGGATGCCTACCGTCACTAGAATCTTGCCGAGCTTGATGCCGGTCTGAAGCTGAGTCTCCATAGCCATGTTGAGCTGTTCCTCGGTCAGGAGGCCGCGGCTTATCAGAAACTGCCCGAGATACTCCCTCGGGTCCGACGAGGCGGTGGAGAGAACCCTGCCGCGCGCGAAATAGACTTTCTTGTTGATGCCTTTGGCGGAACGGATCTGGAGAACGCCGGTCTTGTTTCCCTGGGCGAGCCACTGAAGAACATCGGAGAGCGGCATGGTTTCTAGGTTTCCCTGTATTCCGGTCACGCCCATCAAGCCACGCTCCAAAGGAATTATACCCAATATCACGGCACGACGGTAGTGTAATCTGGCGGCGGCGCGAGCCTCGGTCCATCCGCGATGTTGTTATGCGTGAAGGGCGAAGAGTCAAGGGGCGGCGGACCGCCGCGTGTTACGCTTCACGCTCAACGCGCCACGTCCACGACCGCGCCGCCTTGGAGAGACTCCCCCCGAAGAGCCAGAAGAAGAGCGGCGGCAACGGAACAACCGAAGACGAAGGCGTGAGAGAGTGAGAAAGTTAGACGGGAGAAGTTAGAGGTTAGAAGTTGTAGGAGGCGTCTCCAGACGCCGACTGCACGTGATTGGTGATTCGTGATTCGTGAGTAGTGAGTAGTGAAAGATGCAAGGCACGCGCGAGAAAGAATCAACGCAAGTCGCGGGCGGGGGCATTCTCCCCCCGCCCGCATTTGACAATAAAAAGCGGGAAGCATAGAGTCGGGCCATGAGGGGGATCACTTCCACCAACGTGTTAGCCCGCAATTTGGCCCGTTCGGTATGCAGCCTAATGGGCGTTAGGACGCGTTGACGTGACCATCACCTTTCCTCTACAAACTATAGAGCGCGCATTGATTTGCGGCGCACTGACCTTGGTTCTTTCTGCTTGTTCCGAGGGTACGCCAATAGTCATGAAGTCGCATGAGGTGCTTAATCCATCGGGTACGTTAGTAGCTACCGTGGAGGTGGTCGACAACGGTCTCGGTTTCGGGCTGGGCGCAATGTACGATGAGATTCACATCAGTCGCGCAGGCAGTTCTTCTTTTCGTCACGGAGATCGTGATTCATCGGTTGCCTTCTATGCAGAGTCAACCTATAACAAAGGCCGCCCGCCGAGAGTTGAATGGGCGAGTGACACTTTGCTTCTCGTCATACTTGACCCGCTTACCAAGCCAGGCTGCCAAAAGTTTAGTCTCAATGGCGTGTCAATCAAATATCTTGTGCAAGGTGCGTGGTAAAATGCCGCCTAAGTTTTTCATCGAGCGGACGTCTTGCAGCCAAATTGGTTGGCTTGCAGTCGCGGCTCACATTGAACGTTGATGTCTTACAAAAAGAGGGTTGGCATGTATTGGCGGATGTGCGGCGTGGCCTTCCTCATTTGGTTCATCTCGTGCTCCCCGCAAGTAAAGCGAGATAACGCATGCACACAATCTCCTGACATGGTTGGTTATGATATACGTACCAAGTGCCTTCTTACCGGCCGCGTGGTGAAGTATTCCGGTTCCGCACTAGCTGGCGTCAAGGTTACTGCAATTGCAGGTAATGGCAACCCCTCCGCTTGCGTATACTCGGCTTCGGATGGCAAATGGCAACTGCTACTTAATGTCAAGGGCGTACCATATACTGTGCGATTTGAAAAAACTCACTATATCACTGTTGTCAGAGGTGGCGTTGATCCAAGTCTGTCGCACACGCTAGATGCTGTTCTTAGAACCCCATATGACCCAAGCGATACGGTTGTGTACTAATAGCTGATCAATCTTTCAACGGACCGACATGTCACACTTGGAGCTCTGTATAGGCTGAAGTCTTGGTTCGGCCGCGCTTGCGAAGCAAGCGCGCGTCCCAGCGCGTCGCGCTTTGGCGCTCCCCATATGGGGGCTCAGCCTCATTTGGGCGGGCTGGAGACCCTCCCGCCCAACGCTCGGCTTGGCGAAGCCAACCCTGGAAGGAGTGTTTCGATGGATGGCCCAGGGCTTCGGCTTCGCTGCCCACCCTCCCCTTCTTCGAAGCAGTCCTTCGCGTGAAGATAAGGCCTGAGGCGGGCGCTTCGCGCCGTGTCACCCCTTGCCCTTTCGCGGGATTCCCTTTCGCATCGGGGGAACCTCCCCGTTCCCCCGCGCCCCTTCGCCCGCGCCGGTCCAGCCGCACGAAGTGCGGCCGTCCCGGCGCCGTTGGGCCTAGAGCAAGGCAGGCGAGGCGGAAGGCAGCGACTCGTACTTGATGTGCTCGGAGCTGCCGTACGCCGAAGCCTAACGCAGCTATAGGTCCGACGCCGCCGGCGTTGCTTTAAGGTAGTAGAGAGAGATTGCTTCGGCTGCTTCCAGCATCCTCGCAATGACAAGCGCAAGGGGCCTTCCGGAAGCCCCTGCCTGCCGGCAGGCAGGCGAAGGGCGAGGAGACGCGACGGGACGCGCGGAGGAAAGCCGGGGCAATGTTGAATTTTGAATCCTCAATTTTGAATTGAGGAAGACGCGAATGTTGAATTCTAAATTTTTAATTTTGAATTGTGGTACTACGTCTATTGAATAGAGCCTTCCTCAATTCAACATTAAACATTCAACATTAAAAATTGAAAAGGCGCGACGAAGGCCCCGATGCCCGCGAAGCGGCGGCGCATCCCGGCGCGGCGTTTGACTCGCCCTCATCAACCTATAAACTCATAAACTAAGAAACCGCCTTCGTGGTGAAGCTTTCTTTCCGCGCGCGGCCTTCGATGAGCTTTCCGCAGCGCGTCAGTTCCCTTCGTTGTACCCCATGTCAACGGCCGTGACGAGGTAGAAGTACTTCACGAGGTCACCGGCTCCGTTGGCTTGGAAGAAGGTCGGCGTGGCCGATGTCCCTATAAGGTTCGTATGGTTCGTCTTGTCGGGGGCAAAATTTGGAACGGTTCCCCTATAAATATTGTAGTGGTGGATCGTTTCGGCCGAGCCGTTCACGTCGAGCGTAACAGGGTCCCAGGTGAAGGTGATGTCGCTTCCGGAGCGCGCCATCTTCAGGTTGGTGACCGCCGCCGGCGGGACGGTGTCTGAGGAGGCTGGCTGGGCGAGCGGGGCAAAGAGCGTGAAATGGCTGGTCTGTCCCCGCACGATGTTTTGCAGAGTATCAACCTGGCTCGATGCGGCCGGGGTCCATGTGGCCCCGTCCCAGGAGTAAAGCGCGAGGTTCCACTTCGGGGTCGTCGTCCCGTCAACGATGCCGTTGTTGTCGGAGTCGTCGAAGGGAATCTCTATGGTGGAAAGCTGTCCGTTGGCCATCGCGGCCTGGCCGGAAGCGAGGCTTATCTCCCTGAATTGAAGCGCCGTGCCCCAACCAGAAGGGACATTGCCGCCGGCCAGCGCGGGGTCGGCGATCACGGCGGTGCACGTCGTGTCGGAAGAGAGCGCGTTCTGCGGAAGCCATACCTGTGTCACGTTGTCGTGGATGTCGTCGCCGACGACAAGCCGGTTGGCCGTTGAGACCACGGTGACGCCCTCCGCTGCGAAGTGCTGGTTCGATCCGTCCCTGTCTTCGAGAAGGTCCTCGCTGGAGGAGACGACGGTGACGGTTATGTACTGCGGCGTCGGGTCGTCGTACCCCAGGATGTGAGTGGCGACGGCTTGAATGTCGTAGTTGCCTGCGGGGAGCGCGTTCACGTCCCAGTAAATGAAATAGGGAGAGGCCGGGTCGGGGTTCGGGTGGTAGAGGCTCGCGGGGGCCATGTCGCTCCAGCTCCCCCCGCCCGACGGCCTGTATTGGAACCGGACCTGCTTCACGTCCGAGAGGCTGCCGTGGGTGATTTCAGCGTAGACCGTCACTTCGGCGCCGCGAATCTTTTCGCCCGTCTTGGGGCTCTTGATGGCCGCGGAAAGCGAAGGGGCGCACGCCGCCGTGCCGATGGTGACGGTCGTGTTGCCGTCGTTCTGTCCGCCCAAGTCGAAGGCCCTGATGCCGAATAGATAGGTGGCGCCGACGATCAGCGACTGGACGTTGTCGGAGCGGCACGGGTTCGGATACTGCCCGGAAGCCTGCAAGAGCGCGGTGATCGTGGGGCCGGGCCCGGTCGCGAATTTGGCCGCGAGACTGTTGCCGGTCATTTCGGGGTAACCGCCGGCGACGTATTCGAAATGGCAGCGGAGTTGGGCCGCCTGTCCAGGCGCCAGCGTCGTGGCGGCAA
>DAHXMK010000383.1 GCA_027365515.1 Candidatus Aminicenantota bacterium | reverse complement strand
CCACCCAAAGAACAAAGCAAACAGTCGCGCTGCCCCATCAGTCTGAGCTTGATCAAGCAACGCATTAGAGGCGGTGTTTGCCTGCAAAGCGGCGTATGCTTGATGGAATAGATTCGCATCATGCCAGTAGAGTGCTGCATTGACAAGTAGCCAACCCAAGGGGATATAGGTAAAGAATGCAATAAGTGGTTTCCGAGGCCACCTCTGTGTGTACATTGGTAGGAGTAGCGCTAGCGGAATGCCTAGAAAAAGCAAGGTGAAGAGATATGGCATGGCTCTTTAGCCTTTTTCGGCGTCTAACGCAGAATGGGCTATTGGGAAGGTGTTAGGCGGCACGGAATGTGTCGCCTAATCTGGGATCGTTTCCCAGCCCAGTTCGGCAAGTCCATGATAGTCAGCCCCATGCGCCGAGTCAACTTCTTGCCCCTCCAAGTTAGGCGATAGCGCGGTGTCGCCTAACCTGGCCACGCACCTTCAGTGCACCAAACGGGCGGGGGCAAGGGGGATTGCCTCCGCCCGCCGCTTTGCCGTCCACATCCGCACTTCGCCCGCAATCTCTTCGTCTGCAATCTTCCACATCTCTGACATGACGAACGTATGTCTTAATGGTGGCTACAACCTCAAGGGGAGTAGGATACGGGTACACAAGCATTGGCTGTAGGTTTTTTTTGCCCGTTTGGGGTTATGGCTGGACACGGTCGCTTTGCCGGCACATTCGTTCTCCGGGATTATCAAACAAATGCGATCCTTGCGAAATTGCCTTTCACTGCTAGCGCCAATTTTCGAAGCAACCAAAAGATGGTTGAAGAGTTGGCGACATCGGTCACAGCCTTCATCGCACGATGCAAGAGCGACGATCCTAACGCGGCCACTGAAGTATCCTGGGCGGACGGTTGATCTTGTGGCAGGGGAACGCTCAACAGATATCAGGCGTTCCGCGCAACTATTGTTGAGTGGCCCTATTTCTTCAGCACTTCGACGGCTTTGATTTTGGTGAAGCGCCAGCCGTCGCCGGTTTTGCTGAGAGAGCATTCGATTTCGTGGGTCTCGTTGATCGCTTCGCCGCCCGCCTTTTTCCCAGTGAGGCGGGCGGTGGCGGTCACCTCGGCGTCGCCCTTTTCGGGGAAAACGACCGTCACGTCGTAGAACTTGAGGGTCAGCTCCGAGAAAAGCTCTCTGCCTTTTGCGGCGTAACCGATGATCTCCTGAAGCGACACCTTGGCCGAAACTTTGTAAGATTCGAGCTCGAATTCGCACGGGTCGGCGAAAATCTTCCGCGCGGCGGCGGCCTTCAATAGTGACTCCATGGGCTGTTCGCCGGGCTCCTTGTCAACCCATTCCGCCAGAGCCTTGAATCGTCCCTTGACGCGCCACTCCTCGATGTGGGCGAAGCAGTAGGCCGAAGACAGCACGAGCACGGCCAATACCGCTCCGGCGATGAGCCTCTTGTTGTTTCTGTCGGCCGACGGTTTCATCAATTTCTCCAGGAGACGGCCGGCCTTAACCTAGGCCGGACGATTTCTACCAAATGGGTTTTCCCAGTATTCGGGAGACCGGCGCTTGGCCGAAGTCGTGTTCCTCTATCGGCATCCCGCGGTTGTCCCCCACTAGATAGACGCAGCCTGGCTCCACTTTTCTTGGCGCCAAGTCCCAGGGGAAGCGGTATTTCACGTAGGGTTCGTCGAGCGGCTTCCCATCAACCAGAAGAACGCCGCCCCGAAATTCAACCTTCTCGCCCTCAAGGGCGACTACGCGCTTGAGGTAAACGACCTCGCGCCCGGCGAGCTTCACGGCGACGACGTCGAACCGCCTCGGCGGGTGGAAGAGGTAGCTTGGCGTCCAGCAGAAGGTGAAACCGCCGTCCTTGTATGTCGGCTCCATGCTTTTGCCCCTAATGAACATTGGGACCAGAAGGTGGCCGAAGAAGAGGTAGGCGCAGAGCGCGACGGCGGCGGCTCTGAGAAGAAACTGTGGGGTGAGGCTCGGGAAGAAGAACTCCTGAAGCTTGGACTTCGCCATCTAGAATTCGATTCCCTCGCGAGCTTCGACACCTTGGTCGAAGTAATGCTTGATCTTTTTCATCTCGGTGACGAGGTCGGCGCGTTCCACGACCGACTTCAGGCGCGTTCTGCCTGAAAGGACAAGCTCGCACGGGCGCTTGGCCTCATCCCAGCGCTTGAGGATGCCGAGGAGATCATCCTCACTGACGAGATGGTACTGCTGAGCTGAAAGTATCTCATCTAGGATGACGAGATCAAAATCGGACGATACCGCCGCCCGCGCCGCGAGCGCGAGGCCGCGCTTGGCCTCCTCAACGTCGCCGGGAAGGACGCCGAAGCGGAAAGTCCCGTCCGGCTTGATCCGTTCGAGGCCCGTCGGTTCGAGGCTCAGCCCGTCCAACTTCCTTAGAACCTTGCGCTCGGAGTAGTGCTCGTTCGTTCCGTCGAACCCCTTGTCGAATTGAATTAGGGCGACTCGCTTGCCGGCGCCCACGGCCCGCACGGCGAGGCCGATGCAGGAGGTCGTCTTGCCTTTGCCGTCGCCGGTATAAACGTGGAGCTTGCCCGGTTTCATGGCCGGCTATCCATTTGAATTGATGACGACGAGCGTATCGCCGGGGTGGAGGGAGTGTTCCTTCGCCAAGCCGCCTCTTACTTCGAGGACGTTGCGGCACGGGGCCTTCGGCTTGTATTCGGGGCACGGGTCGCTCTGGCAGGGCGGAGCGCTGTTCGTTATGTCAACTATCTTGTTGGACGCGTCGAGCCAGATCATGTCTATCGCCATCTCGCAGTTCTTCATCCAGAAGGAGCGCGCCGAATCCTCGTTGAAGAGGAAGAGCATTCCCTGGTCGTCGGGGAGATGGTCAACGAACATCAGGCCGCGCGCCTGCGACTCCGGATCGGTGGCAAGAGTGACGTTCACCCTGTGGCCGTCGGGAAAGATCACGATGGGAGCTTGCGCCGGAGTCCGGGCGGGGGACTCGGCGCTCGCGGCCGGCGCCGTTGATCCGCCGCAGGCGGAAAGCATCACGATAATCATAACGGCCAGGATGGCCTGCGTTCGGATTCTCATGCTTCGCTGGCGCCGATGAGTGATTTGGCCCGCCATAAATAGTGAAGCCCCGAGTAGGCGGTGAAGAAAACGACGACCCAGAGGAGGACTTCCAGGAAGGCTTCCGGAAAACCGTATGCGTTTTTGATGAGGCATGCCACGGCGAAAGCTATCTGGAAGAAGGTGGTGAACTTGCCCTGCCAGCTCGGGGGAAATTTCGTCACATCCGATTGGAGATAGAGGAGCAGCGCCATCAGGACAATCACTACGTCTCGGCAGATAGTGAGAATCGGGAGCCAGACCGGGATGGTGTACGGCAGCCCGATGTTTTGAAGCGTCAGCGCGATGTAGGTTGATGTCAGCATCAGCTTGTCGGCCATCGGATCGAGGAAGGCGCCAAGGGATGTCTTCTGGTTGAAGAACCTCGCGATGAGGCCGTCAAGCGCGTCGGTGACTCCGGCGCCAGCGAATATCATGAGCCCCAGGATGTAATGGCCATAGACCATGGCCATGAGAAAGAAAGGGATGAGGCCCATGCGAAGGATGCTCAGGAAATTGGCTACAGTCAATCTGCCCTCGCAAAATTCGCCTTGGAAAATGAGGTCAGGAGGCGCCCCGCGCCCGAAGCGGCGCGGAGCGCCAGTTGGAATTCCATGAGGCTACTGCTTCTCGACCACGTCGCCGACCTGCGGGTGGACGCTGCTGTTGGCTACGCCGATCGCGAGGTGGTCGCCGACGACCTTGGTCACCGTGAACGTGCCGAGGCTTGTCTTCTCCTGCCCCAGGACCTTGCCGGTGTCCGGGTCGGTTATCGTCTCCCCGACGCGGGTCAGCGTCATCGTGTCTCCAGCCTTGATGCCGTCAATGGAGCCCAAACTGATGTATATTTTGCCTTCGCCGACCTTGGCAACTTTGCCTGAGACCGCTCCCGCCGAGCCAAGGCTTTCCTCGATATTCCCGGCGCTTTGGACGATGGCGTCAACTAGGCGCTTGACGGCCGGCTCGAAGATCTGGCGGGCCTGCGACTCGTCCCATTCGACGCCGCCGCCGAAGCTGGCGACGGAGACGTTGGCGAACGAGTGCTTGCCCTGCTCCTGCCCGGTGTAAACGATTTCAGCCGTTGTGGTATTGATGAGCTTCAGGTTGACGGTGCCTTCCGCCGTCGTCTTGCCCACGTCGAAGCCCAGCTTGAAGAGGCCGTGAGCCTCGGTTTTGTGCTTCGAAAAGTCGGTGACCGCTCCGATAATGACCAACTGGCAGCCCAGGAGCTTGCCGACCTGAACGGCCGTCTTTTCGTCAACCGCCCCCGAGAGCGACAGGCTCTGCTCGCTCAGGACCGTGTCGAGATCCTTGCGCTCCATGACGCGGAACTTGCCGGACTGTACCAGCCCCTGGACCAGCCAGTCTTCGAGCGCCGGCCCGAGGTTCGCGCCGCCGTAAGGGGACTTGTTCTCCATTTTGATCACGGCGATCCTCGGTTTCTGCTGCGCCGCCGCCGAGACAGCGGCCAGCGCCAGGACTACCAAAGCCACCAAAGCTATCGTCTTCTTCATGGTCTGCTCCCTCACGTTTCAAGAATAGCTTCTTTACCTCGCCAATGTCAAACGGGCGGCGGTCTGCGAAACGACGCGCCAGCCGGGGAAGAGCTTCTTTGCCTCCTGAGCCAGGTCGGACGCGTCGCCCTGCATCGAGACTTCAAGCTCGGCGCCCTCCTCCGAAGCCGAATGGACCACGACGTCCTGAACGCCCCGGCCCTCCTTCTGGAGCTTCGAGGCGAATTGAGACGCCTCGTCGGACGACGCGCCCCGGAGAACGAGCACTATCTGCCTGGAGGATGAGACCTCCTTCGACCACTGGGCGGTTATCTGGCGGATGATGTCGTTGCCGGCGATCGTCGCGGCCTGGCGGGCGGCCTGGGCCATGCCCTCCTCGCCGACGTGAACGGCCTTGCCGCTGCCGCTGGATGTTCCTAGAACGTGCCGCGTGTCGGTCTGAATCGCCTTGAGCGAAAGGCTTGCCTGGAAGGAGATGAGGTTGGAATTGCCCACGCTGCCGCCCGCGCCGCCCTTCAGCGCCCCGAGGATGACGACTTCTGCACCGTACTTCTTCAAGAGGTCCGATTGGGCGCCCTCCTGCATTCCGTAAAAGCCCTCTTGGAGGTCGCCGGTGTCAACGACGTTGAAGCCCTTGTCCTTGAGCATTCGCAAGAGCGTGGCCGAGGCTTCCTGCCCGCTCTCATTGATCGCGACTGCCACCCTCGGCATTTTCATCCTGCGCATGAGGATGCCCAGGGAGTCGAGGTCGTGTTCGAGGCTCCCCTCGTTCACCTGCGCCTCGATGGTGACGTTATAGATGTTGGCATCCTTGTCGGCCTTCTCGGAG
>DAHXMK010000380.1 GCA_027365515.1 Candidatus Aminicenantota bacterium | reverse complement strand
CATCTCCGACGCGGAGCAATCAACGGCTCTCTACTTCGAGGCTTGGGAATCGGGCGGAGAGAGAAAGATAACGATAGACGACCGGACTCTCCCGCATGGCGAGCAGGAGCTTCGCGCCAGGATGCTCGCTCGCCTCGACGTTGTCGGCGGCCGGCTTGAAGCGGCGGGCGACGCGAGCGAAGAGGCCTTCGGCCTTCTCGAAAGACTTGAGGCGTGGCGCGACTCGCTCCTCTTCACGCTCGATGAGAGCGGCCAGGATTACGTGAGGGTCGCCGAGGTCAGGGCAAAGAACGTCCTTCTTTCGGCCAACCCGATAGACATCGCCCCGGTGATGAAGGAGCACCTGTGGACGACCCTTCACGCGGCGCTTCTTACATCGGCCACGCTCTGTACGGCTGGCTCGTTCGATTTTCTCAGGGGACAGATCGGCCTGGACGGAACGGTTGAGGAGCTTCGCGTGCCGAGCCCCTTCGACTATCCTTCCCAGGGCCTCTTTTACGTGCCCGAGCGGTTTCCGCAGCCCTCTTCGCCCGAATTTCTCGATGCTCTGTGCCAGGAAGCCCTGAGCCTGGTGCACGCTTCAAAGGGCAGGGCATTCCTTCTCTGCACCTCTCTCAAGAACATGCGGGCGCTCGCCCGGTTTCTCGAAGCCACGATCCCCTATCCGCTTCTCGTCCAGGGAGACGAGCCGAAGGGGCTTCTGCTCGAACACTTCAGGGAGTCGGGCGAGGCGGTTCTCGTGGCCACGACCTCATTCTGGCAGGGCGTTGACGTTCAGGGAGAGGCGCTCTCTCTCGTCGTTTTGGACAAGCTCCCTTTCGGATCGCCCCAAGACCCGCTGACCCAGGCGCGCATCGAGAGGCTCAAGAAGGCGGGGCGGGACCCGTTCACCGAATACCAGCTTCCGTCGGCGGCGATTCTGCTCCAACAGGGGGCGGGAAGGCTGATCAGGTCAAAGCAGGACCGTGGCGTTGTCGCTTGCCTCGACGTGAGGCTGCGCCAGAAGGGATACGGAAGACAGCTTATAGCCAGCCTGCCGGATTTTCAAATCACCGGCGACATCGCCTCCGTCCGCGCCTTTTTTAACGGGGCGGGCCGGGATAACCTTTCGGAAGCCTGAGCGCCTGGCGCCCGTTTGCAATCGCGGGATGTGATGAAGCGGGCCGCTGTTGCGAAACGGTTCGTGGCAATCTAGAATAGGATCGTGAGGCGGATCCTGCTCTTCATTCTCGTCCTTTTCTTCGCGCTTGGCTGCCAGGCGGCCGAGCCGGATCTCGGCCCTCTGGAAAAAGAGGTCGAGGCGATCCGCGGCCTTAAATTCACGGCCCCCGTGAAGGTTCAGGAAGTAAGCCAGGCGCGGATGCGCGCCGCCGTACAAGCGCAGCTCGACGCCGACACCTCTTCGCCGAATTGGGCCAGCGAAGTCGCGGCACTAAAGGCTTTCGGGCTCATCCCAAGAAAGATGGACCTCAAGCGCTCCATGGCGGCGCTGCTCGACTCGCAGGTGGCGGGGCTTTACGACCCGCGCGCCAAGCTCCTTTACGTCTCCGGCGACGCCGGATCGGAAATTGACGACGAGCTGGGCATCGCCGGGCTTGCGTTGCCGGAGGGCTTTTCGACCAGAAACCTTTTTCTCGTCCACGAGCTTACGCACGCCCTCGACGACCAGCATTTCAATTTGCTTTCCCTCCCGATGGATGACGCCTCCAATTCGGACAGGGCCACTGCCGCGCGCTGCGTCGTGGAGGGCGACGCCACCTACGTAATGGTGCGCTACGCGGCTACGGCGCTCAAGATGACCGACGAGCAGGTTGGGATGATGTCCGACCTTTCGATGGCGATAGGCATCGGGAAAGAGCTTCTGCCTTCGTATCCCGACTACGTCCAGGAGGAGCTTCTCATTCCCTACATCGCCGGCTACGAGCTGGTTAAGCAAGTGGCAGCGAAGCGCGGCGAGAAGGGGGTTGACGATCTTTTCCGCCGTCCTCCAGCCTCGATGAGAGATGTTCTCCATCCGGAGAAATTCCTGGCCGGCGCGCCGGTCCCGGCAAGCGTGAAGGCCGATCCGCCGCCGGCTTCTCCGCTCAAATCAGCAAA
>DAHXMK010000373.1 GCA_027365515.1 Candidatus Aminicenantota bacterium | reverse complement strand
AGCCCCGACCGGCCCGGTATTGCCGGCCAATACAAGCATTAATTATGTATTCAATGTTACGTTGTCGTCTGGGACATTTTCTGGATATAGTCCAGATTTTAAGATTAACTGGGATGGGACAAAGAATCATTATGATCTTATTTCAGAAACCCTGACGCCGACATCGGGTACACCCGTACCCGAACCCGGCTCCCTTCTTCTGCTCGGCACTGGCCTTGTCGGTCTTGGTTTGGTCGGGCGGCGCAAACTCTCCAAACGATACCCCTGATAGAGGTAGAGCTTACTGCCGCTTGGGGTGGGGTTCACAAATCAGGAATTTCGCACCACACTCGCCCCATAGGCCGCAAGCGGGATTTTCCGTTGCAGAAGTCCGGTGCCTCTGCCTCCCGCTATTTCAGAACATCGCCGGCCAGAAAACGCACCAGACGGCCTTTGATACCCGGCAGGGCCTTGGCCTGCCGGATAGCGGCCTCCGCCTTCTCCGCGCGCCGTAGTGCCTCTGCCGCCCGATCTTCGGCTGCCTGGGCGGATCTCACGGCCTTCTGGGCCTCCTCGGCGCTCGCCTGCGCCTTCTCCTGCTCAGCCTCGAGTACCTGTCTCCGGCGCTCCGCCGCCGCAATCACGATCGCCAGCCGTGCCTCTGCCTGACGCTCGATTTCCGCGATCCGGGCTTTGGCGGCTTCCAGTTCAGCAGCCAGGGCCGGCGATGCCTCGCCGGGCTCCGGCTCATTCGCCCCGCCAGCCCGACGCAGCGCCGCCCGTGGCTCCAGGGGGTCATCGTCGCGGATCATCAGGCTAGCCGCTTGTTTCAGCAACGGGTGGGCCCGCTCCGGAGCCATGAGCAGGACTTGCTTGATACCGCGCTCGGCTAGAGCCGCCCGACGTCGGGCAGCACGCTCTCGATTACCGTTCCTGCTGTTCTTGGCCATGACTAATCATGGCACACATCGCCCTGACAACCCATGACTAATCATGGCTTTACGTGACTAGTCATGGCCACTACCTGAAACGCCTACTATTTCCCCCGCCAGTAGCAACCCCGTTCGTGATAGGATCGACACCATGAGCACATCGACCCTCTATGACCGCGATTTCTATGCCTGGGCGAATGAACAGGCCGAACTTCTGCGCGCTGGGAAGCTGACGCAGGCCGACATTGAACACATCGCCGAGGAGATCGAGAGCATGGGCAAGACCGAGAAGCGGGAACTGGTCAGCCGCCTCGCAGTACTCCTCACGCATCTCTTGAAATGGCAATATCAGCCTGTCCGCCGTGGAGCGTCGTGGGAAGTGACTATCCGCATTCAGCGCCGTGATCTTGCCCGCCATCTGCGTGACAACCCAAGCCTCCAAGCCAAGCTCGACGAGGCCATCAGCGATGCCTATGGCGATGCAATCCTCGCGGCATACGGTGAAACGGCTATACCTAAGCAAACCTTCCCCACCACCTGCCCCTGGTCCTTCGACCAAATGATGGCCGAAGACTTCTGGCCGGAAGCCTAAAAGGACGCGTAGTGTCCAC
>DAHXMK010000369.1 GCA_027365515.1 Candidatus Aminicenantota bacterium | reverse complement strand
TTGCCAACTCAAAACTCCTAACTCAAAACTCAAAACTATCCTTTTTGCTCTGTTGCCCTCCTGTTCGCAAGCTACGGAAGTTAAAAACCTGCACGCCGTTTTCCTTCTTGTCTTTCCCTATATCCGTCTTCCTCAGTGCCTCCGCGCCTCCGTGGTGAAAATGTTCTTTCTTCTCTGCCGTCGTCATCCATCATCAATCCTCGTCCTGCTCGTCCTCGTCTCTGAGGCCCTCGATGCCTTCTTTGGCGATGAGGGGAACGAGAATCAGCGCGGCGGCGGGATCGGCCCACCACCATCCGAGGGCCGCGTTTAGGACGAGGCCCGCCAGGGTGGCGAGGGAGAGCCACGCGCACGCGATGCTTTCGTAGGCGTCCGCGCGCAGGGCGCGGCTGGAGGCGGTGCGCGACGTGCGCAGCTTGGCCCAACCCAGCGCGGGCATGACTAAAAGGGCGGCGGCGGTGACCGCCATTCCCGCGATGCTGGAGCGCGGTTCGGCGCCGAAGCCGAAGAGGCGGCGCACGGACTCGACGAGCACGTAGAGCGCGAGCAGAAGAAGGAGCGCCCCCGCCGCGCGGGCGGCGATGCGTTCGGCTCTCTCGATTTTTTCGGGAGGGCGCCCGCGCATCTCGCCGGCGAAGCGCCAGCCCACGACGAGCGCGCTTGCCGTTTCCACGAAGGAGTCGGCGCCGAAAGCGATGAGCGCGACCGAACCGGACGCTGTTCCCGCCGCGACGGCTACCACTCCTTCGAAAACGTTCCACGCGACCGTCAGCGCCGACAGGGCGGCGCCGCGCCTTGCCAACGCGGCTTTAACCGCCGGGGTCAAATCTTGCTTTCTAGCATTTCTCATTTCTAACCGCCGGGGTCAAATCTTGCTTTCTAGCATTTCTCATTTCTGAGTACGACTCTGCCTGCCGCGCTTCATGCTCATTGTCCTTGCCAACTCAAAACTCGCAACTCACTTGGTTAACTGAATACCCTTCCTCAATTCAACATTCAAAATTCAGCATTCACAATTCGCTCCGCGCCTTCCGTGGTGAACATCCCATCATCGCCCGTAGGCGTCTTCGAGGCGGACGATGTCGGACTCGGAGCTGTCGCCGATCCAAAGTTCCATGAAGCGCGCGGGCTTCGAGCCGGCGCCGCGCGCCCGGTGGCGGGTCTTTCGCGGAATCCAAACTTCCTCGTTGGGGGAGGGCCGCCAGGTTCTCTCACCCACGGTCAGTTCGATGCCGTCGTCGAGAATGACCCAGAACTCGTCCCTTTTCTCGTGGTACTGGAGCGAGAGGATTCCCTTCGGCGCCACCGTGATGATCTTGACGCTGGAGACGTCGTTCAAGGGGAATCCCCGGTACATGCCCCAGGGACGGTGATCCTCAATCACTTTGCTTTTGAATGCGGCGAATCCCGGCTCCTCGTTAGTCATGTCAACCCTTTCCTTGTTCGCTCTCGGCGAGCGCCCACGCCACGGCGAGCGCCTGCTTGTGAGCGGCGACGTCGTGAACCCTGAATATCCTCGCTCCGTTGAGCATCGCGGCCGCGTGCATCGCTATTGTCCCGTAAAGCCTTTCGCCGACCGGCGCGCCGGTGATCGCCCCGATGACGCTTTTTCTTGAAGCGCCGACCAGCACCGGCCTCCCCAATGTTGTGAGCGTCGAAAGGCCGCTAATCAACGCGACGTTGTCCTGAGGCCGCTTGCCGAAGCCTATGCCTGGATCAACGGCCACGCGCTTCATCTCGACCCCGGCCCGCCTCGCCTCTTCCATCATGCCCATCAGTTCGGAGGCGACTTCGCGCGGGGCGTCCTCGTAAAAGGGGGCCGCCTGCATAGTCTTCGGCGTGCCGCGCATGTGCATCAGCACCAGCGCGGCCTTGGAGGACGCGGCGAGAGGCAGCATCTTCCCGTCGCTTCTTCCCGAGGAGATGTCGTTGATGATATCGGCGCCGGCTTCCAGTGCGCGCTTGGCCACTTCCGCCTTCGTCGTGTCAATGCTGAGAGCGACGCCGGGCAGTGCCTTGCGGATGGCTGGAAGGACGAGCGAAATCCTCGACCACTCCTCTTCCACCGGCACGGGCTCGCTCCCGGGGCGGCTCGACTCGGCGCCGACGTCGAGGATGTCGGCTCCCTCTTCGGCCAGGGAAACGGCCCTGGAGACGGCCGCATCAGGCGCGAGAAACTTCCCGCCGTCAGAAAACGAATCGGGCGTCACGTTGATGACGCCCATCAGAAGGTACGGCTTGCCTTGAAAGAGGTCTCTATCGAACGCGAGCCACGGTGGGGCGCTTGCACCCTGCCCGGTCACGCCCCCTCCAGCCCTTCTCTCATTTGCGCCGGCTTCGGCTGCGGCTTCGCCGCTTCGGCCGGCGCCGCCTTCACCTGCTCAGGCAACTCGCCCGCGCTTTCGGAGTGCTTTTCGAGTGGCAGGGGCTCTCCCTTCAGGAGCGCCTCGAAATCGGCCTTGTCGAGCACCTCGCGGTCAAGCAGTGCCTTGACTATGGAGTCCATCCGGCCGCTGTGCTCCTGGAGGATGGTGGTGGCCTTTCCCTTCGCCGTGTTCACGAGGCTCTTGACCTCCTCGTCAATCTCCCGCGCCGTATCCTCGGAGTACTGCGCGTTCGTGCCGCCCTCCCAGAGCGCGCCGAACGGGCTTCTCTCTCCTTTGTAAGAGAGCGGGCCGAGCCTCTCGCTCATGCCCCAGACCGTGACCATGTTCCTGGCGACTTCCGCCACCTTCTCAAGGTCGTTCCCCGCTCCCGTGGTGATGGTCTTCAGGAAAAGCTCCTCGGCGCAACGGCCGCCGAGCAGGACGGCCATCTGGTCCTCGAGGTATTCCTTGCTGTAGTTGTACCTGTCGTCCACGGGAAGCTGCTGCGTCGCCCCGAGAGCCATGCCTCTGGGGACGATGGATATTTTGTGGACGGGGTCCGCGTTGGGCAGGTGGTAGGCGACGATCGCGTGGCCGGCCTCGTGGTAAGCGACGACTTTTCGCTCCTCCTCGGAGAGAATCAGCGAGCGGCGCTCCGTGCCCATCAGCACTTTGTCCTTGGCGAACTCGAAGTCCTCCATCTCGACCGATTTCTTCCCGACCCTCGCGGCGCGAAGGGCCGCCTCGTTGCAGAGGTTGGCGAGATCGGCCCCCGAGAAGCCGGGCGTGGCTCTCGCCACGATTGAAAGGTCAACGTCCTCGGAGAGCTTTATCGCCCGGACGTGCACCTTGAGAATCTCCTCGCGGCCCTTGAGGTCGGGCCTCGGCACGACGATGCGCCTGTCGAAACGCCCTGGCCTCAGAAGCGCCTGGTCGAGAACGTCGGGGCGGTTGGTGGCCGCTATAAGGATGACGCCCTCGTTGGCCTCGAAGCCGTCCATCTCGACGAGAAGCTGGTTGAGAGTCTGTTCCCGCTCCTCGTGGCTTCCGGCGACGCCAAGGCCGCGGTTGCGCCCGACGGCGTCAATTTCATCTATGAAGACGATGCACGGGGCGTTCTTCTTGGCCTGCTCGAACATGTCCCTCACGCGGCTGGCGCCGACGCCGACGAACAGCTCGACGAATTCCGAGCCGGAAATCGAGAAGAAGGGGACGTCGGCCTCTCCGGCGATGGCTTTCGCCAACAGCGTCTTGCCCGTGCCCGGGGCGCCCATGAGCAGAACGCCCTTCGGTATCTTGCCGCCGAGCTTCTTGAACTTGTTCGAGTCCTTAAGGAAGTCAATGATCTCCTGAAGTTCCTCCTTGACCTCCTCGATCCCGGCGACGTCCTTGAAGGTCACCTTGTTGCCGCCCTGGGGCGACATGCGCGCCTTCGATTTGCCGAAGCTCATAGCCTTGTTGCCGCCCTGCTGCATCTGGCGCATGAAGAAAATCCAGAAGCCGATCAAGAGGACAGCCGGCAGGATGTAAAAGAGGGCCATGATGTACTGCGAGGCGTTGGAGTCGCTCGCCTTGACGTCAACGCCCTTCTTCACTAGCTCCGGCGTGAAGTTCTGAAGATCGGGGGGAAGCGTCACGGTGTAGTGGGTCGCTCCCTCCACCGGGCTCTTCAACTCGCCCTTGACCGCCGTGCCCTTGATCGTCGCGTCTTTCACCTGTCCCTTGTCAGCGAGCTGAGAGAACTCGCTGAAAGGCAGGTCAACCTCCTTGTAGCTCGCCCTTTTCAGAAGGCCGAAGGAGATTATGACTATCGCGATTATGACCGCCCAAAGCATCACCGAACGAAGCTGCTGGTTCACAATGTCTCCTATAATGCGCCCCGGCTAACTGCTCGAAGGCCCGCGCCCGGGGGGTGGCGCGCCATTTCCTATAAACCGGAGGCCGGCCGCCTTCATTCCGCCTCGACCCATGTGAGGTAGGGAAGGTTGCGGTAGCGCTCCTTGAAATCCAGGCCGTATCCGACGATGAACTTGTCCGGCACCGTGAATCCCCTGTAGTGGACCGGCACGTCGAGCTTCCTGGCGGTCGGCTTGTCGAGGAAGCAGACCACCTTCAACGACGCGGGGGCCCGCTCGGCCTCGATATGCTTGATCAGGTAGTCGAGGGTTATCCCGGTGTCAACGATGTCTTCAACTATCAGAACGTGCTCGCCGGAAAGTTCGAGCGACGATGTAAAGAGTATCTTCGCGTGCTGCCCGTCAACCTGGCTCTTCATCTCCGTCAACGCGATCCTCACGTCGCCCGGCAGGCGGCGCATAAGGTCCGAGAGGAACGGAATTGAACCCTTGAGGACCGCGCAAAGGACGAGCCTCTTTCCCTCATAGTCGGCGGCGATCTGGGACGCGAGCTCGGCGACGCGGGCGGCGATTTGTTTCTCCGTGTAAAGTATTCCTTGCGCCAGCTTCACTTTGAGCCTCCTTTCGGGAGCCTTCGCAACCTGACGGCGCACCGCTCCCGGACCCCTTCCCAATCGCCAGGCAGCGCAACCTTCGCGCCGGCCGGCGCCGACG
>DAHXMK010000054.1 GCA_027365515.1 Candidatus Aminicenantota bacterium | reverse complement strand
GTCCAGATGGACGCCCCCTTTCGAATGGTCAATTTGTCTGGGATTACTCTTCCTCCGGCTTCGCCTTGTTGGCGTCCCAGTAGAGGAAAGCCGAAAGGGCAAGGAAGACGAAAAGGCCAACCCAGTTTCTAAACCCTTCCGTGAACAGCCCTGGAACCCACGTGCTAAAGCCAAACTTGTCGGCGTTCATGCCGAAGGCCTCGGAGAGAAGCATCTTCGTGATCCCATCGAAGACCCCGGCCAAGGCTCCCCCGGCTATGAATCCCGAAGCGATAAGGATCGCCTTGTCGTTGCGGGCCTTTGAAACCTTCTCCTCTTTGGACGACTTCTGTATCATCCAACCCACGATGGCGCCTAGCAGTATGGGGCTGTTCAACTCGATCGGAAGGTACATGCCCAGCGCGAAGGCGAGCGCCGAGACGCCTAGCATGGAAACGACGACCGCGATTATCGCCCCGACGCCGTAAAGCATCCACGGGACGTCCTGGCCGCCCATGAACGCGTTGGCCACCGCCGCCATCGCCCCGGCCTGTGGCGCGGGAAGCGGCGTCAGATGTTCGGGAGTCGGCGTGCCGTACCCGTAAACCCTCGCGAAGAGCATGATCACGCCGGTCACGGTGAGGCTCGCGAGAGCGGAGCCGTAGATGTTGCTCCATTGGATTGTCTTAGGGGTCGAGCCGAGCCAGTGGCCGATCTTGAATTGGGTGACCAGCGAGCCCGACATTGAAAGCGCCGTGCAGACGACGCCTCCGATCAGGAGGATCGCGAGCATTCCGGGGCCGCCCTTCAGGCCCAGCGCGGCTAGCGTCACGGCGGCGATGATCAGCGTCGTCAGCGTCATTCCCGAAATCGGCGTCACAGAGATCATGGCCACGGCCCAAGCCGAGACGGCCGAAAAGAGGAAGACGATAAGGAAGGTGAGTACCAAGGAGAGTAATGAAATCACCGTCGCGTTGGCTTCGCCCGAAACCACGACCAGCCGGAAGTAGACGAAGATGGCCACGGCCAGCGCGATCGCCAAACCGAAGACGGTGGTCATCTTGATGTCGAGGTCGAGCCGCGATGAAACCTTCTCGCTCCCCTCGTGCTTTTTGAAGAGCTGCGAGAGAACCTGGCTCAGCGCCTGCTTAATGACTGGGGCCATCTTAATTATGGAGATGACGCCCGCCGCGAAGATGCCTCCGATCCCGATGTTGCGGACGCCAGGGAAGACGATAGCTCCGGCGGAATTCTTAATTCCGAAGAAAATGCTGTCGTACGAGGCGGAGGCGTAGTTCGGGCTGACGTAGCCGAAGAGCGGTATCAAGACAAAGTAAGAAAGAAGCGAGCCGGCCATGATGATCGAGGCGTATTTCAGCCCAATGATGACACCCAAGCCAAGCACGGCCGCCGAAGTGTTCATCGCGAAGACGCCCTTCACCTTCTGGGTGAAGTAGTCCATCGCTGAAACCGAGGCGGTCGTGAAGGTGTCGCTCCACGCCTTCATGGCAAGAGCCATGTAGTCGAGGACGATTCCCAAGCCGAGGGAATATACGAGCACCTTCGCCTGGTTTCCGCCCTTTTCTCCGGCGACAAGAATCTCGGTCGTGGCCGTCCCTTCCGGGAAAGGCAGCTTGCCGTGCATTTCGTGGGTGAAGTACTTCCTGAACGGTATGAGGAAGAGAACGCCGAGCACTGCGCCCAAAAAGGGAACGAGGAAAATCTGGAGGAACGTCTCCATGGGAGAATGGCCCTTGTCGAGGCCGAGCATGAAAATGGCGGGCATCACGAATACTGAACCGCCCACCACGATGCCGGAGGTTGCGCCTATCGCCAAAATGTTGACGTTCTCGATGAGGAGGCTCTTTCGCCTGGCCAGAGCCGAAAAGCCCACGGCGAGGATGCTGATCGGGATGGCCGTCTCGATCCCCTGCCCCAGCTTCAAGGCGATGTAGGAGGCGGCCGCCGAAAAGATGACGATCATCAAGAGGCCGAAAATGACGGAGCGCCTGGTTACTTCAGGAACCCCCGTCTCCTGGCTGATGATTGGAACGTAGGCCTCCCCGGGCCCAAGCTCCTTGTACGCGTTTTCCGGGAGCGCCGTCTTGGACTTTTCCTGTCCCTGCTCGCTCATCAAGAACCCCTTACGCCTTCCTCTCCCGCTGCCGCCACGGAAGAGGAAAGGATAATTGAGATCGTGGCGGAGCGCAAGCCTTTTATTGCATCGAACTTCGGCGATGCAACGTTGCGCCTCATTCTTTGGAGAAAGATGAAGAGAGGCCGGGCTAATGAAAGGGCGGCGCCTGGGCGCCGCCCCAATGGGACAAATTCATCCGCGTGCAAAATCCCGACAAGAGGATCACGGCGTGGAAGTGTTCCCGGCGCCCGCGATTGTGCCGCTTGATGCCGATACATAGAAGCCGCTGGAGAGATTGTTCATCGCCTGGTTGTTGTCGTAAATGTTGTTGGAGCCCATGCTGATATACAAGCCGTAGACTGAATTAGAGGAGAGCGTATTCCATGTGAAGCTGCATCCGCTGCACGAGTTTGCCAGTATCCCGGAATTTGCATCATTCGCGCAGGTGTTTTTGGTGACCTGCAGCCCGGTGCAGGCGTTAAGATAGATGCCATAAGAACCATTTCCGCCGGAGACGTTGTCGCACACCAGCGAGTTCAGACCGTAGGCGATGTAGATGCCGGTGCCGTTACCACTGGTTTTGAATACGGAGGTAACGGTATTTCCCTGAATTCTTGAGCCTGTCACATAGTCAAGCTCAATACCATTGCCGGGGTTGACCGACACTACGGTGTTGTGCTCTATGATTGCCTGAGCCCTAATTCCAGTTGACGGCCCGACGACCACTATGCCGTAGCTCGCAGCAGCTATAATTCGGACGTGGTCTATTTGGACAAACGCGCCGGTTGGAAGGGTTGAGACATTTATACCGCTGCTGGTTGCGGAAATGGAGCCGTTCGTGATTCGCACGTTGGTACGGCTTGGGCTATAGACACCGTAGCCTGTTGAAACGAGCAGATGGCCGTTAAGGTCCAGCGTGACATTGTCTGAGCCGATGGTGATGCCTGAACCGCTCGTTATATCCTGGGTGAGGTAGTAGTATCCCGGCGACGAAATTGTGCAGGCCTGATAGACCGGGATTTTGCCGTCGCCGGCGTGGAGCGCGGCCCCTGGAATTATCAGGCAGGCGATCAAGGCCGCAAAGATCCTGGTTTTTGCGTCCTTAAGCAGCGTTGAAAATTTGGCAGCGTTCATCTTCTCCTCCTTGCGTTCTAGCGAAACATTCAATTCAGGGGCATTCGCCCGGCTCGTAGTAGGAGCGGCACGGGGCCGCGGCCGGGGGGATTTGCGCCCCCGACGAATTGGTGCCGTAGCTTCCTTCCAGCGTTCCGTTTATGGGCACGACGAGGTAGTACTCGTTCCCGCCGCCATAGGCCACGTCGGCCGAGGTCGCGCCGCCGGTCGTGCATACAACCGATGAATGGCTGTACCAGGAGCCGAGCGCGCCTCGGTATATGGCGTAGTCATTGGCATCGGTGACGCACGCCGCGCCCCATGCCAGGTGGGCGTTCGCGCCTGACTTGGAGATGGAGAGGGGCGTCCCGGGCACGGTTCCCCCGTCCGGCGCGCTTCCCGGCGAAGCTGGAAAGGCGAAAGTAGCCACGACGTTGTTGACTCCGGCGCCGGGAGACCAGAAAAGGTCCCAGACGCCGCCGCTCTTCCTCGCTATCTGCGATGGCAGAAAGGTGGTCGTGCCTATTGTTGTGGGCGTCCTGAACATGAAGAGGTAGTCTCCGTTCGGGGCGATCTGAAAACCGACTATGTCGCTGCCTTGAGGCAGCCCCAGGTCGCTCGCACCCGAGAGAAACGGGACCAAGGTTTTCACCGACACGCGGGCCACGTCATTCGGCTGGTAAACATTGGTTCCGGCGCTCACCGGCACGTCGAACGAGTAATACATGTACATGGACTGGTCAACCGCAAGTGCATCTATTACGGCGTTGGGAGGGAGCGACAAGGCAGTTCCGGACTGCCACATAGACAGTGTGCCGCTGGAATACAAGATCACGTCGCATGGCAGGTAAGTGTTACCCCCCGCCGAAAATGGGACGTCTACGGCGAAAATGACAATGCCCATGCCCAGCGTGGTGATGGCCGTAATGTGCACGTTCGCCGGGATCCCAGCCGCCGCCCCGTCAAAGTAGATCGTGTAGTTGCCGGCGTAATCGCGCCTCAATACCTGGTTGGGCGTGCAGGTGGTGGTACCAGGCTTGACCGGCAGATCGGCTGTCAAAAGGAGTTCCTGCGCCCGTGCCAAAGAAGCGGCGAGAAGAAAGATGACGGCCACCATTGCCATCGGCGCTGCTCTTTTCGACATGTCTCCCCCTTCCATTGTTCGTCGTCCTCCGGAGGCGCGCGCATACGACCCCGGCCTGAAGCGAATAATGACGCGCCTTTTTATGCTACATCAGCCGCGCCGCAGCGTCAACTCATTCTGTTGGGAGATGTCATGGAAGGCGCTCTCCTAGAAGGCGAATTCCAGGCGGTTCGGATCCAAGTGGCCGAGAGACTCCGCGGCCACCTTGCGGACCTCTTCTTCCCTGGCGAGCGAAACCGGGCGCGCAAAGCGGGTGAGGTGGCAAGCCCCCTCGACGACCCTTGGATCATAAGCCTCGGTGAAAATGACCGTCGGCCGGTCCTTCGCCAGGGCCAGGATCTGTCTGTCAAAAGAGCCTTCAATGTCGTACATGCCTTCCCCGAGGGTGACGGATTAAAGCCCGCCACGCAGGCGGCGCTTCAGGGGAGGCATTATACAGCGTTCCAGCCCGGCATTTGTCACATTCCGCTTTGGGTGGTATAAATGGCGCTGTCGGGAAGCGTGAAGCCAGGCTTTCTCGGAATGGAGGGAGAGGTCATGAAGGCAAAGAGGGTTCTTCTGCCGCTCTTGGTGCTGGCGTGGCTCGGCTGTTCGGGCGGTGAGGATAAAAAGGCACCCCCCCATCAGCCAGCGTTCAAGGCCGAAGCCAATGTGGCGGGGCCGCTTTCGACGGAGGCGTTTAGCTGCGCCTTGAGTCTCCCTGCTTCCATACCGGCAATGAAGCCAGGGGAAACGGTTGATGTCCACGTCTCCATCAAAAACACAAGCATGATAACATGGCCGGGCGATGCCCTGGTTAAGACCGCTCAGCCCTTGTGCGCGGCCTACCATATATACAACGCGTCGGGAGATCTCGCGCTGTGGGACGGAAATAGAACGCCAATCACTACTGCGGTCGCTTCAGGGGCAGAGATCACTCTCGTGCTTAAGGTCAAAGCGCCGAACACCCCAGGAAAATATGTTTTGCGTCCCGATCTGGTCCAAGAGAACGTGGCGTGGTTCAGCCGCCAGGCACAGGGAGGCAAGTTCTTGAGCGCGGACATAAAGGTGCTAGCCGAGCGGCGGAAATAAGTGAGTAGCCGTGCAAAAGCAGCGCAGTTGAAGCGAGCTGGCAGAACATGTTCAGGAGCGCCAGACATCCATTGTACAAAACCGTACGGCACGGATTATGTTTTTCAAGGCCGGAGCGGAGGGTTCGCGCGCGAGTGCTCTATCACCAAACTATCTCCAGCACTCACTGGGCGATGCCGAGTCTCATTAATAGGTTGATGGTGCTTGATGGCAAGAATATCTCGGGGGCCGCCTAACCATCTGGGCTTGTCTTGATATTAGCCGGGAGCCTTCGAACAAAGAGAGTCGCGATATAGAGCCCGACGTCAGCGATTGTCCAGGCCACGCGGAAAAGCATGGCGGCTGCCAGTGCCTCGTTTCGCCCGAGCGGCCCTTCCAAAGTCATCACCAGAATGGCCTCGCGAATTCCCAGCCCGGCCGGGGCGCCAGGAGTGACGAAGCCGGCCAGCCAGGCCGTCGAGCAGGCGGTGAGAAGCCGCCCGGACGGCGCACTGCCGAAAGGAGACGCGCAGAGGGATAACGTCACGGCGCTCGCCGCGACGAAAAGGACTTGCCCAAGGAAAGCCTTCAGGACCACCTTCCACCCCCGTGGGAGCGCTTCGCCGCTCGGGCTTGGAATAAGGCTGGGAAACCACTTCGACAGGCGCCTGAGCAAAGATTGCGACAGCGGAAAGGCGGCGAGGCACGCGACCCAGCCGATGCAGCCGGGCACAACGGCCGCCTCTCCCGACCAGACCAACCCGGCAAGCGCGGCCGCCGCCGAGACGCAGCAGAGTCCGCCCGCCTCTCCCACCGAAGTGAGGGCCATCGTCCCCTGGGCTATTCCCAGTTTCCACCCTTCGACCTGGCGCCCCGCATACTGAAAAATGTTGCCAGGGATGTACTTCGCAATCTGCGTGCCCGCGTAAAGCTTGAAGGCCTGGGTGAAGCCGAGAGGCGGCCCCCCATGGAAGTAAAGAATGGACCGCCAGGAATAGATGGTGGCCGCTCCTCCAATCAACGCGATGAGTGCGGCGACGGCCAGAGGAAAGAGAACTTGAGCGCCCAGCGCCGAATCGAACCCGCTTTTCCCCAGCCAGAACCGGCGAATGAGAAAAACGAACGACGCCGCGGTCAGCAGCCAGCCGACGGCATGGGCGATTCGGATCGGGACGCGCCTCAACCCGCCCCCTTTCGCTCTCTGGCGAGAACCATCGTCCACGGAAGGGGCGAGCGCACCTCGACGACTTCGAAGCCGCCGCCGATGAAATCGATGAAGCCGTTCTTGGACCAGTGGTTGACGTGGCCCGGCGTATTCCCCCTGCTGCTCCAGTAGGCCCCTCTCGCCATGTTGAGGGCCCGCCACAACGGCTCTCTGGGGACGCTCGCCAACAACCAGGGCGCTGCGAGTGCGGCGAGCCTGCTCAACGCCGCTTCCGGAGACGAGACGTGCTCCAAGACCTCGCAGCAGACGACCAGAGGAGACCGCATGGCGGCGACGTCCATTGCTTCAATGGATGTCTTTTCAAATCGGATCGCCACCCCGCGCCGCGCCGCGAGCCGTCTTGCTCCTTCTATCGTATCTCCGTCGGGCTCCGTTGCCGTTACCACCACGCCCCGCGCCGCCAACCGAATCGCCAAGTTTCCCTCGCCGCATCCGACCTCCAGCGCGGCATTGACGCCGGCAACGTTCATCAGCTCGTCAAAGGCCTTCAGGTACCCCGTCATCAGGATCCTGGCAACCGGATTGCGAGAGCCGAATCTGTCGTAGAGGTTTCCACCCGGGATCTGGCTCATGGTCGACGGCCCGCGTTCAAAAGCGGCGCGCGCCTATGCCGACGGCTGGAAGAGGATCGCGGGCCGCGAGGCGGCCCTTCAGGGCTTTTCACGGTCATGCCTCCCCGGGGACTCCGCCTTTCTGAGGCGGTAGTCGATTCGTTCCAGGAGTTTTCTATTGACGGAAATGAGATCGGCCAGAAACCCGGCGAGAATCAGGAGAAAGCCTGTCCCGAGCAGGAGGGCCGACAAGATGACGGATTGGACGTGGCCCGTGCCGTTGCCGAAGAGGAAGATGTAGAGGAAGCGAAGCCCGGCCGAAAGCCCGAGAAGGAAGGAGAGGGCACCGAGCGTCGCAAAAAACCGGAACGGCCGGTAAGTGACGAAGATTCTGAGTATGGTCACCGCGGATCGGAAGACATACGTCGGGGCGCTCTTCACCAGCTTGGAGGGACGCGTCGGGGGGTTGATCCTGACGGGGACGGCTTCGATGGCCATGCCCTTCTGCCCGGCCTGGATAAGCGTTTCAAGCGTGTAGGTGTACTCGCTGAAGACGCTGAGCTGCATCGCCGCGTCGCGGCTCATCGCCCGGAACCCGCTCGGCGCATCTGGAACCGACGTTGCACTTGCGTGGCGCACCACCCAGCTTCCCGCTTTCTGGAGCAGTTTCTTGGCGAAGGAGAAGTGGGCGATTTCCTCGATCGGCCTGGCGCCCACGACAATTTCGGCCCTTCCCTGAAGTATGGGGGAAACGAGGGACGGGATGTCCCGCGCGTCGTACTGGTTGTCCGCGTCCGTGTTGACGATGACGTCGGCGCCCGCCTTTATTGCGGCGTCGAGGCCCGCGGCGAAGGCCTTGGCAAGGCCTTGGTGACACGAAAGGCTGACGACGTGGTCAACGCCGGCGGAGCGGGCAATCTCCACGGTGCGGTCCGTGCTGCCGTCGTCAATTACGAGCCACTCGACAAGGTCAACGCCCTTCACGTTTCTTGGAAGCGCTGCCAGCGTATCTGACAGCGTGGCCTCCTCGTTGTAACAAGGAATTTGGATTACAAGTTTTTTCATCTCGTCACCTCCACTGGAAGCGACATCGTTTTGTCCCCCTGCTCTTCAAACCAACAGGCCCCTTCACGAACCATCGAAACATCCAGAATATATTGGCCAGGCCCTAGCGGCTTCCCCTCGGAATCCACTGGCCACAAAACCGCGGGAATGCGCGCCACCCCGCCTGTGTGTATGCTGCCCGAAAAGTCGGCACGGGCCTCCCCCATAAGCCGGGCATGACCAGCGGAGAACCATCTCATGCCAAGGCGAACATCGCCGCCTTGCGATTCTCCAAATGGAAGCCAGGTCAACATTCCAAGGTTCTTAACAAGAAAAACCACGGGCAATTTGCCTCCAACACGCACATGTATCCTCGCAGAAGGTTCTTCCAATTGGATGCTGGAGCGATAAATGGGCAACTCGGGCTGTAAAACGCCTTTCGTTTCCGGACCGAAAAGTGGGCGCACCCATTGCACCAAGACTCCCAGCTTTCGGTGGTCCGTTGAACCGGGATAGACATCCGCTGGAACAAAGGTCCCGCTTCTTAGCACAACTTCCAAATTTTCGCGGATATTAGTAAGACGTCCAAGGTCGAGGTTCGTCGACCAAGGACCTGGGCCGATGTGTCCGTTGAAAATTTCTTCCCCGTTGGCGAGGATCGCCAAACTGGTGCCTGATGGCCCAGAATTCGAGATGCGCACTTCAAGGTGCTGCGGCCTGCGGCCTTTGGCAAAGTGAAATTCAAGTACACCTTCTCCCGTTGTCCATCGGCTGGGCGAGCCTGATGTCGTCTGGTCAAGGAAAAAACCGTCTTCTCCGACCTCCAGGACATGTTGGGCACCTGGCCTTATTTTGCCAAACTGATCCTCACCTTTTGCGGGCCGCACGTGATAAAGAAAAAGATTTGCAGTATCGCTAACAATCCTGCGGGGAGGAGAAGGCGGGGCGTACGTCTCCTCTAAAAACCGGCGCTTGAGCTCGCAGATGCCCACATCCTCCAATACGTTTGCAGCAGATACCCAGCGTTCATCCGTCAGAAATAGGGCGGCTTGCCCCTTCTTTGCAAGGGATTCCATCAAATTTCGCAATTGCATTTGTTGGCCGATAGTGGCTGTGTTGACAGGAATTAGTCGCCGCCGAAAGGCCAGGGATAAAGGAGTCATCCACTCAGTTGCATCGCCAGCTCCATACACTACTACTGGAATGTCCGGTGGAATCTCCGCCGCGATCGCGGCGAGCCGCGCCGTGTAGCCGTAATTTTCCGAGAGAAAAAGCGCCGGCCAACTAGCATATGCTACGAAAGCTGATGTGTACGCGACGACAAGCGTAGTAACAGCCATGCCCCAACGTTTGGCTGAAGAGCGCGTAAGATGAAACAGTCCCAAGGCGGCGAAAAGCGCTATGGCTGGGATTGTGATAACCACGAATCTTCTCTCAGCATATACTTGGACTGGCGTTATTGCCGGATTGTATAAGTAAAGCACCGTGAAGGCCAGCGCCGTCAGGGCCAGCATAGTGCCGCCGCCAGCCGTGCGAGCCACCTGAAACATGTAAACAACAAAGCCAGCAATGGAGACAAAGATGAGGACTGCAGAAAGATAACCAGCGAGAATTATCAGGGATTCTTCTCGATAATCACGCCTCCCCAGCAGCCATCCAACGGTGTTCCACATTGTGGTGGAGAAAATTGCTGGGGTTGGCAACCGTGGACGGATCCAATAGGCGTAGGCTGCTGAAGCAGCGATGCCGATGGCCGCTGCCCAGAGGGAAACCTTGGAAGTCACTATCGGGCGCAAGATTACAAGAACGCGTTCACGTACCGACACCATTACCATCAATGAAATCAATAGGAGGCAGGCTATGTCTAAGACCTGAGACCTCAGTCCTCGAAAATAAAGTGGACTGAAAAAGACGTAATACCCAATGCTTATGGCCCAGATAGAAAGCGCCGCGATATGCGCGCTGATCCATGTCCTGCCGGTCAATCGGTCCTCTGGCTGGGCAATACGCGACCCAATATGGGCAAGAACAAGCAAAGGCGCCAGTATGAGCATGTCAATTCGTACCAGAGCATCGAAGCCGAAAAAGATTCCCCCCCAAAGTGCTATGTGGCGATCGGGCCTCCGCAAACCTTCCCAGAGGGCAAGCATTCCGCTCCATACAAACAACTGTGCGAGGATTTCGCTCAGCGTGTTTCTGGCGCAGAAAAGATTTGGCATGGACAGCCCAACAATAATAGTCGCCCAGAGGCCAAGGGCTTGGCCGGACAGCTCCCTCGCCATGCCAAAAACAGCTCCCAGGGCAAGCAGCGCTAACAGAGGGTTCAGCCGATAGAGCCCATTGAAGCCGGCCGTTCCATAGGCCTGGGCCAGCCATGCGGGGAGCAGGGACGAAAACTGCGGAACCATAGTACGTTCCTTAGCGTAAAACCCAGGGAGTTCCCGAAGGAGGCCTGGCGGCAAGGTGGTGCCGCAAATGATGTGGGGGTGCCGGATGGCTTGCCCTCCCTCACCAGCTAAACGGACACCACAGTTTGCGTAAGTGCCCGCGTCTCCGCCTCCCCGAATAGACTCAATTGGAAACAACACATAAAGCAATGATAAGGCTATGATTGCAATGGCTGGGACCGCCTCGCTCATTATGCTGTGCCAGCTTAGCGCTATACCTAGCCGGTCGCGCAACTCACTTAGCAGAATTGTGCTGAGCAGCCCAGCAATAGCCCAGCCAGCGAGACCCATGGCTACGGGGCTGTAATGCCCCATGAGACCTAACAACATCATAGGCAAAGACCACAAACTGATTCCGACCGCGCAGACGAAAGACACTCTCGTAATCCACGGCCACGTGGTAATCGCACTTAAGCTCCCGGTCCGGCGCAATATCCACCAGCCGGTAACCGGCACGGCCGGCCATAACCCGGCAGAGGCCACGACGCTTAGAGCCCCGTCGGTCATGGCTTGCCCTCCAACAGATGGCAAAGGCCTATGCCATTCAAACTGGCACGAAGAAACTTTGCTGTGAAGAACTTGAGAATTTGCCTCGCCCTCATCGTTCGCTTTGCCATCTTTTGGGAACCTCTCTGTCCTCTATAGCAAACTGGTACCAATGGTTGTTCAATGTGTACTGGCACAGGGGACTGCGAGTATATCTATTAGGCCATCAGATGGACACATAAGTTTCAGTTTCTCTAAGCTCTCCACGGGTGTGGGGTCCTTCTCTTCCCAATGCTTGAAAGCCCTTATTTTGTATGAAACATCGCCAAAGAATTCCCAAATATCATCCACGGTCTTGCCAAAACGCCCCAAGCTTGGCCGATTGAGTTCCATGAGTATCTTTGGCCGGGATTGCCTTATCGTCCGCTCCATCCCCATCAATGCCAATGCCTCTGCGCCTTCAATATCCATCTTGACTACATCAAGCCCCGGCAGATACAGTTCACCGCTGTTTATAATGTCGTCCAGAGATACGCAGCGTATAGATTCCAAACAGGAAGTACGCCCATCCTGCGATATGGAAGCCTCCATCAGGCTAGATGGATCTATCTTAATATGTGCATCAGTACTCTCATTCCACAAGCCATACTGGTACAAATCCACATTCGTCAGGCCGTTTAAAGCGATGTTCGCTTTGCAGTAGCTATGAGTTACAGAAACCGGTTCGAATGCTACTATGCGCTTAACCAGGGGAGCACATATAATAGTGAAATAGCCAAGGTTAGCTCCAACATCCGCGAAGACATCAGTTGGTTTTAGGTTTAGAGAAAGATACCGAGTTAGATGCGGCTCCCAACATCGGTGATCTAGCAGATTGGGGACTAAAGAAAGATCTGCCGCGGGTACCCGGAGTTGATGACCCTGAATGGGTATAATGAGATCGACGTCTTGGTATTTACTAAAACCCGCAAGCGGTTCCAGTTTTTCTTGGCATTCCATGGAGGAGAGAATGGCAAGCAAAAACTCCTCCCTGCGAAGCCCATTCTGCAGAGCATTTGACCAATGCTTCAGACCTGCTGGCTCTGGATCTCGATTTAGGAGCACGTTGTATGTTGCCCTTACGAACTTCTCGCATTCTGGAAGCATCATCCTCGCACGCCCCTTGCTAATTGCGAATTTCTGATTCGGCAATCCACGGCAATCCCCACTAAACATACTGTTCGGCAAAATTTCCAACAGCCTGCCATAATTGCGCTGATGCCCCCATCGCTAAGGAGGCAAAGGGTCACGGCCTGCTCTACTTGCGCGCAAGAGCGACTATGGTGTTAAGCAGTAGCGGGTGGCGGTCGCCCATTTTCGCGATAATGTGATAAGGCCACTCTCCGGCGCAGCTGCGCCAGTTGGAATCGCAGTTCCAGCCAAAGATCTGCGGCTTCGAGAAACCTGCCTCTTCAAGCACCGCGAGCACCTCGGCCGGAGTGTACTCTCTATTGTGCCGGTCATAACTGCCATAAAAAATGTCGCCGTCCCACATAACATTGCGTCCTTTTAGAAGAGCATAAAGGTTGCTGACGTTGCATATATTGGGAGTGGAGAGGATAAGCGAGCCGCCTGGCTTGAGAAGCCTTTTCAGGTCGGTTAATACTTCCGCCGGATTCTTCACGGCAATGTGCTCCAGAACCTCGCAGAAGAACACGGCATCAAAAGACTCACCACCCCACGGAAGGGGCGCCTTTTCAAAGTCATGAGTCTTCACGCCCAAACGTTCTACCCACTCTGGAGAAGGATAGAACTTGTTCCATTCTTCATTTAAGTTTACCCCCTCCACATGGAACCCCATAAGGTGCAGCCCTGTCGAAACGTGGCCGGGAGCGCTTCCTACGTCCAGAACATTGGCCCCCTTCGGCAGTGCGCATGCCAACGCGAAATAGAGCCGGTAGCGAGAAAGGGAGCACTTGAAATAGTCGGTCTCGGCGCCAGGTCCGTAAATTTTACGAATACCGTCGAGGACTCCATCAATCCATGGCGCCTTCATGTCGGTTCCGGCTGGCGGGTCCAGGCCCAGGCCAATGTCCGCAAAGGCTAACATCGTCTCCAGCAGGCTTTTGTCGCCCGCTTCCGTGGTGTTGGCCGAGGCCACCACCAGCCCCCTTGCCTTGAACTCAGAAGAATTGAGAAAGGCGCGAATGACGAAGGCAACATCCTGGCCTACTTGGCGCCGGTGCCAGTTCCACTCATCTGGGCTGGGTTCTCGGCCTAAAAGAAGCCGGAAACAAGCTCGTATATCTTCTTCTGAGCAGAGGGCCGTTCTAGACAAATCCTCGCCGGGGGGGGCGCCTTCGTTTTGCATCTTTTCTACCATCCCACTCCACCTTCTTGCCGCAACCCCAAGACAATTATCCTGTGGGCGCCGGCCAACAATAGGCCCCCAGCATCAATGATTATATTCCGCCATGGACCCTTTTCGCGCCGCGTTGTACAAACCCCGATAAAATGGGTCGAGCCGCGCGCCGTATTTCTTAACCCCTTCCATGAAATACTCCCAATATCCCTGTGTATATTTATAATGCTCCTCGGCCAAGAATAAAGTTCGGAACCGTTCCGGGTGCTTCATCATCAGCAAGGCGTCCTGCGCGAAAAACCGGTTGCGCTCCGCCCAGCTTTCCCTCTCGATCTCGCGCGGGTGCGGAGGGTGAAACACTACAACATTCTTGGCAAATGGGACCTTCCCGCAATCAAGCGCCCGCCAGCCGAGGTCTGTATCCTCTCGGAAATGGGGGTTGTCAAACCGCTCGTCAAAACCGCCTATTCGGCAAAAAATGTCCTTTCGGATAAAGAGATTGGCCGTCATGAAACCGAGGCCCTCAAAGCCCTCATTGGTGACCGTGCGATAATTGGCATCGAACCGTTTTTCAGTGGTGATGAGCCCTTCGATCCCAACCACCTCCGAGCTTTCAAACCAGGGGACGGCGTTTGCAAGCCAGTGGGGAGCAGGCTGGCAGTCGTCATCGGTAAATGCCAGGCAATGCCCGCGAGCGAAAAAAGCACCAAGATTGCGCGCCATCGCCGCGCCCCGATTGTCGGTACGCACATAAAACAGGCCAATATCCTTCGCGGCGTTTCTGTTTGGCCATATGGAGGCACTTTGATCTACGACAATAACTTCAAAATCCCGCCAGGTCTGGGCTTGAAGGTGCGCCACAAGGCCGTCAAGAAAAGCATGGCGCTCCCATGTCGGCACGATGACGCTAAAATAAGGTCTTCTTGATCCGGTATTCTTCCAATGCCGCATCAGCAACTGCCCTAGTTGCCGTGAAATTCTTTCCCAGGAATATCGTCTTTCAACAAGCCTGCGCCCCGCGCCGCCTAGGCGCGACATCTTTTCTGGCGTATTCAGCAGGCCAAGCAATTGGTCGGCGAACTCTTCCGCTTGCGCTACTTCCAGCGCCGGTTCCTCAAGACACTCAATTCCCCTGGCTCCCACCGGAGTAGTCAAGACCGGGAGCCCGTTCGCCATGAAGTCAAATATTTTCACGTTGGTGCCGGAGCCAGTAAACATTGGGTTAAGGGCGACGTCGGCGGCTCTTAGGTACAACTCCTTGTCCTCGTCAGAAATGGGACCGGTCACTCGGAGATTGGCCATTTGGCCTTTTATGGAGCCGTGCGTTTCGGCTGGGAGACCGCCTCCCACACCGCCGCAAATGGCGAAAAGGACATTTGGCACAGCCGGAGCCAGCTTCCGGCAGATGTAATTTGCTGCTTCGATATTTGGCGGATAATTACTGCCAAGGAATATGGCCAGCGGTATCTCGCCTATGCCGAGACTTCTTCTTGCAAGCGCACGCTCCTCGCGCGACGGGCGCCGACGTCCCTCGGTGAATGTTCCATTTGGCACAATACAGACCTTGCCAATTTCGATACCGTAAAGACTAGCAAAAAGCAACCGGTCCTCTTGGGAGCAAGCTAGAACCAAGTCAGCTTTGCGGCAAAGGGCCACTTCGTTTCTTACTACCTCTCGGACCAGTCTTGCCCCCTCAACACCGTCATCCAGCAGTTGGGTTCTCAAAAGCCCCTCCACGTTTTGCGAATCGTATATAACCAGCTGGCGGGAGCGGTTGACAAGACGTGATGCGAGGGGGTACACCCATGGGTGGGAAAAGACAAGGATGTCGGCTTTTGGTACCAACTCTTCCAAAGCACTGATGAAATCCAAAGAGAGGTGGGCCAGCATAGGGAAAGAAACGTCAATGATGGTGCGGCCACCGGCGGCCTGGCTTAGCCGGTCCACCGATCTGAAATGCTCAGCCGAGAGCGGCATGACTATTTCTTCAAGCGTCGAAGAAAGACGCTGGCGGCGAAAGCCTGGCCCAGACCAATCATAGGTTCCAAGGTATGTCGTTTCACAATCCTCTCCAAGATTATGGTAAAGGCCCAAAAGGCGTAGTCTTCCTCCGCCCACTGCTGGAGTGATCGGCTGCATGTCGAGGACAAGTACTTTCATTTTTTCGGCCATATTCGGCTCATTCCGGGAATAGCGCTTCTAGAAGTCGGGCCACGACGACGTCCCACCTAATGTGGCTGACAGAGGACTCCCCTTTGGCGCCCATTGCCCCAGCTTCTTTAGGATGATCATAAAGCCATGTGATCTTTGCCGCCAAGGCTTTTGGCTCGGGTGGGCAGACAAAGCCCGTTTCACCGTCGCGCACTATATGGGCGGGTTCCCCTGAATCGTCGCACGTGATCACAGGCTTTCCTGAGCGAAATGCCTCAACGGTCACCATGCCGTAGTCCTCGTGCATGGGTACAAATGGCACCACTAGAGCGCCAGCGTAAAGTTCAATCAGTTGCTGGTCGCTGACGCGGCCTAGGAACTGTATGCGTGAATCGCCAACAGCTTTCCGACGCAAAGTCTTCTCATCCTCTCCAGTGCCTGCGATCAGTAACTTAACAGGGCGCTCTACGAAGCGCATCGCCTCTATGACGAGGTCCACTCGCTTCCAGCGGTGCAACCGTCCAGGGAGAAACAGGTGTTCGTAAGTCCCTGAACGGAATCCGTCAAGCCCCAAGCCGGGGTAAAGAACCTCAGCTTCCAGACCATTGAATCGCCGCAGCCGATCCGCCACCTCTTGGCCAACGACAAAGCGGCGAACAGACGGACGGGAAAGCGCGGCCGTGTCAAGCCGCCGAATTAAATCTCGCTGGGCCTCGATCTCGGGCCATGGGTGCGGAAATTCTCGTTCAAACATATCGTAGAAAACGCGCATGGTATGGTTTAACCAGCATACATGATTAGGGTGGCGCACAACGTAACTGGGAACCTTGATGGTTATAACGCCATCGTATGCCGAAAGGTCAAGATCATAGAAACGAAGATACGTTTCTTGGACAGCGGCGAAGTTGGACTCATCACTGGCAACTTTCACAGCGTCTATTCGCTCGCCACTAGAACGGAGTGCTGACAAAAGCCCCTCATAATGGCGTTCCATTCCTCCCATTTCGCCCGAGGCGGAAGCAACGCATACGACCGCGATGTTGCGGCTGCTCACCTCTTCCACCCCGCGACGAAGTAGTCTTGTGGACTGGCAAAGTGCGCCATAAGTTCCGGTGGGAGGCCAGAACCTGGCTTAGGCAGCGATGCCAGGGGCGGTGGGTGAATTTCCACCGTTTCCACATCCATTAGTCCGGCCCGCTCTACCAAAAAGGCAAGCAGGGCCGGGGGGATGGGTTTCAAATGCGTAGGATCTAAATAGAATGTATGCGCGCCGACAGGAAGGTTGGCCGGATTTGGCGTCTCGAAGATTGCCACCCCGCCAGGGGCCAGAACCCGCGTCGTTTCCGTAAGGACATCAATCAAATAAGAGAATGAAAGATGTTCCAGGATATGGATGCCGGTCACCGCGCCCGCGCTGCCTGTCCGGCGGCCTTGAAGGAACTCCAGGAGATCACCTTTTTCGGCCGCAATATTCTTGTCGCGAAGAGTTTCAATGAACAAATTGTTTTGGTCCACACCAATACCTTCTAGATCGTGGCTTTTCATTAGCTCCAGCCACTCGCCACGACCACAACCAAGATCAATGACTGCCCTTCCTGGCGTTCCTGCTAGCGCCTTTTCGATGAAGGGAAGATAGGCTCCCGCGCGAGACTTAATTAGTTCCTCAGTTCCTCTAAATGCCCCCTCCAGGTCCGCGTAGAAACGGTCATCTGTCCGCAGGACAAGGCTTCGTTCAAGGGGCCTTATTGCCGTTTCAAGCTTGGCAGTTCGAGAACCCAGATCGTCATGCGCCGCGCGCGCATCAGCCGAAAACTTTTCCAACGATTCTGCCAACTGGGCGCGGTCATTTCTGGCGGAGATTTGCTCGGCGGCCAAGCGGGACATTTCCTGAGTCACTCCAACATAAGCTTCGCGCGCGGAAGTCTGGTGTGCAACAAGCGCCCGATCTCGCTCGGCAAGTTCTGCGCGAATAGCATCAATCGCCGCTTGATTCTTCGCGGCGCGAGAGCCCAGATCGTCATGCGCCGCGCGCGCATCAGCCGAGGATTTTTCAAAAGCTTGTCGAGCAACATCTAATAACGCTCGCTGGCTGTTCACTGCCTCGCTGATTGAAGCAAAGGCGGCGTTGAGCTGCCGCGCAAGAATCGCCTCCCTCGCATAGAGCGTCGTTTCCATCATCCCCATGTGATTTAGTTTCCGGTGAAGCGTGCAAATGGAATAGAACCAATGAAACAGGGGGCCCAAAACAGGAAGGTTAAAGGCCCGAACCATCAACAATGGACGAAGAATGCCAGTCAAAGGTACAGCTGAAGCCATGCCCTCAGCCGAATGTCGGATGCCCCAGACGATCTCCGCTTTGGTGAGACGGCCGGCGCGAAGTTCCGAAAGGTAATGGCTGAGCCCTGGCTGATCCGGCTCTCGGCGCAACAAAGCGCGGTAAGCGTTGGCTACAAAGACCGCGTCATGGTAACAGGCCAGCCCCCTGAAATTGAGCGAGCCTTCCTTTGGAGTTGCGAATGGCTGGTCGAGATTGAGGTGTGGCGTCTCAAAAGAGATGGGCGATGCAAAAGGGTGTTCATTGGAGAAGGTGGAGGCTTGAACGGGGGCTGGGGCCGATGATGCGATCCTGCGCATTTCCACCTCAGCCCTGATCTTCTCCATGATCTCGTCAAGTTCAAGGTCTGGAACAGAATCCCCCATTGCCATTATCAACCCTCCCAGATTGGTCCAACGACAGCGCGTATTGGTAGTTTGACAACGCCGACGAACTGAGGCTCGCCGCCCTTCGGGATCACTTGGAATCCTATTACTTTGTCCCACCAGTCGTAGTTGCAGGCCACGTGGTCGGCTTCTGTGTGCAAGGCGGCGGTGATCGTGTAGCCTCCCGGGCCCAGGTTCAGCGGGAATTCAAATTCGCACGAGGCGGAGCCTCCCGCCTGGAGGCCGTTGGCGCGGAGCTTGAGGTGATACGTGTTCGTGCCGAATACGTCGTTGCCCTTCACGTCCCTTATCAACATGCCGACCGTAGGGAATTCCATCTGCTCGGATGCTCGCAGCTTGACCCGAAGTCTCGCG
>DAHXMK010000346.1 GCA_027365515.1 Candidatus Aminicenantota bacterium | reverse complement strand
CGTCGGAGGCTATCATCCTGAAGGCCTCAAGGCCGATAGTACCCTTCCCCAGGCTCTGATGGCGGTCAACGCGGCTGCCGAACTCGGGCTTGCAATCGTTCAGGTGCACGGCCTTTAGATATTTGAAGCCGACCACGCGGCCGAAGAGAGCCATGGTCTCTTTGTACGCCTCTTGCGATCTGATGTCGTAACCCGCTGCGAAAAGGTGGCAGGTGTCGAGGCAAACCCCGGCGCGGGACTTGTCTTCGATCTTGTCCAGGATGAAAGCTATCTCCTCGAAGGTGCGTCCCACCGATCCGCCCTGCCCAGCGGTGTTTTCGATGACGGCGGCGACGCCGCGGCTCTTGTCGAGCGCCATGTTGACCGACTCGGCTACCAAGCCGAGGCAGCTATCCGCGGATATCAGGCCGCGATGGCTTCAAATATCTAAAGGCCATGCACCTGAACGATTGCAAGCCCGAGTTCGGCAGCCGCGTTGACCGCCATCAGAGCCTGGGGAAGGGTACTATCGGCCTTGAGGCCTTCAGGATGATAGCCTCCGACGACAGGCTCGGCGAGATACCGCTGATTCTTGAAACTCCGGAGCCGTCGCTCTGGCCCCAAGAGATAGCGACGCTAAGGGATTTTGCGGAGAGCGCGCGGGGTCCGGCCACGGTGTCAAAGATCCAAGCCAAGCGCGCAAAACGGCCTTGACTTTGTTTCTCTCGGACGGTATAGTCTTGACTCTTTTTGGGGGAGGAGCCCCGCGGGGGTTCTTCTATTTAGCGGATTGGCTGATTAAGGAGGTTTTATCAGATGGCAGACAGCACCTTGAAAGTTCAGGAAAACGTTCCCGGAAAATGGTTCGTGGATGAGAACTGCATCGCCTGCGATTCCTGCATGTCCATCGCCCCGGACCACTTCGCGATGGTCGAGGACGGAAGCCACGCTCACGTGACCAAGCAGCCCGAAACTCCCGAAGAAGAGCAGGCCTGCGCCGACGCCAAGGCTTCATGCCCGGTTGACGCCATAGGCGACGACGGCGAGTAAGCCTCCCGCCCAAAGCCTCGCGAGGGGGCTGGAGCATCGTTTCGGAAAATTGGCGCCGTGGGACGAACGGGGCTGGAGCGTGGCCATCGCCCAAGCTTGCTTGGGATGGAATGGTCCGCTCCGGCGGCCGTCATCGTCCCTTTTCGTTTGTAGGCGCGGCGCTTGTGGATGTAAAATTCCAGAATACGGAGGAGCCCATGGCCACTAAACGGTTTCTTCTCGTCATTCTCGCCGCCGGCCTCATTGGAGCGGCCTCTTCTGCGCAGGAACTCAAGCAGGACTTCCGCATCGGGTTGCGGGCCGGGCCCGAGCAGTGGGCGCAGGTTCCGGAGATTCTGGGCTCAAGCCCGCTGGACAAAGCCAACCCGATGGCGCTGACGCTGGCGATTCCGGCCTCGTGGGCCAAGGCTCCCGATTGGCAGGCCCTAGGGACGGTGCTGGCCGCCGTGCCACAAGGTGAAGTCAGGCTCGCAGTCACGACGGAGCTTCCAGCGGGACCGCAGGATGAGGCTTCGCTCGCCTACTTGGTGGCGCTCTCGGAACACGCGGCGCCATTCGCCGGTACGCTGGGCCTTTCGATTCGCCAGGCTGACTTCCCGCAGGCCACGTTGAGCGACCCAGACCAACTGGCCCTCGCCATAAAGCGCCTCTCCAGCGCCCTTCGGGG
>DAHXMK010000341.1 GCA_027365515.1 Candidatus Aminicenantota bacterium | reverse complement strand
GCACCCGCCGCGTCATCAAGGAAGCCTTCGAGTACGCAAGAAAGTTCGGCTACAAGAGCGTCACCGTCGCGGAGAAGCCCAACGTTTTAAGGGAAACCTCCGGAATGTTCGAGGAGGAAGCCAAGGCTATCGCGAAGGAGTACCAGGAGGTGGCCCTTAGGTCGGTGAACATTGACGCCATAATGATGTGGCTTACGAAGAACCCGGAGGATTTCGGCGTCTTCGTCTCCGAGAACCTCTTCGGGGACATCCTTTCGGACGCGCTCGCGGGGCTGGTGGGAGGCCTCGGTTTTGCCTGTTCCGGCAACATCGGCGAGGAGTACGCCGTCTTCGAGCCGACCCACGGCTCGGCTCCGAAATACGAGAAGCTGAACCCGTCAATCGTCAATCCGATCGCGATGATTCTCAGCGCCGCGATGCTCTGCGACCACGTCGGCGAAAGGGAGAAGGGCGACAAGATTCGTGGCGCGGTCGCCGCCGTCGTCCAAGAGGGCAAGGTGAGGGCCTACGACATGATGAGGCTGCCGGGCGGCCCGGGCGTCTTCGCCAAAGGCGCCGCCACCACCCAGCAGATGACCGACGCCATTTTGGAGAAGTTGTAGCCGGCTTCACCAGCCTGCTTCTAGCCGCCATGCCCAGACGCCAAGTATCATGACGATCAGGGAGAGCGCGGTGATCAGCGTGGCCTTCAGCTCGAACAGGTGAGCAAAGGGCAGGCGCTTTCTCCATGCCATGGGCAGATAGAGCCACCACCCGAACGCGGCGAGAAAGACCGCAACGCCGGCTGGTTGCGTCCTTAAGGCGTCAACCGGCCGCGCGTGCATCAAGAGCGCCCAGGAGGTGGTCATTCCGCACGACGGGCACGGCTTGTGGAAGGCCTGCCAGAAGCCGCACGGCGGAAGGTGCAGCTCGGTGTGCGTTCCCAGCCCCGAAGGATCTGGCGAGAGAAACGCGGCGATAGTCACGAGCGCCGCGAAGCCCGCGATCGTCAAGCCATACAAGAAGTGGTCGTATCCCTTCATCAAGACGCCTTGATGGCCTCGATGATGGCTCCGACGTGCGCGGGATCGGGAAGGAGGAAGAAGTGGCCGCTGAAGGAGCCGTCCCTCGTCTTGAAGTCGGTCTGAATCACCAATGCCTCGTGGGTGACCTCGCAAAGCTCGATCAGCAGAAGGTCCACGACGGCCTGCGCCATGTCCATTGAAAAAGCCGGGATCGAGGGGACGAGGGGAATCTTCAGAATGGTCGAGATGGCGCCCAGGTAGGAAGAGGTCAGGATGTTGGCGACCTCCTTGAGAGCGCTTATCTCCATCTCGCCGAGCGGCTTCTTGGGCCCGTGGCCGTTGAAGAGGATTCTCAGGATCTGTTCCGCCGACGCCCTCGGCATTACGACGAGCATGTTGCCCCTTGAGCCGCCGAAGACTCTAAAGAAGAGGCCGACGACCTCCTCCTCCGGTCCGCCAAGCGCGCCGACGACCCGGGAGAAAGGAACCAGCTTGACCTCCGGCACCTCCAGGAGGATCACCCGCTGCGTCATCTGGTGAAGCGCGGTCACGGCGTTGCCGGCCCCGATGTTGCTGATCTCCTTGAGGGCGTCAAGCTCTTTCTCACCGAGATGCCGGAACATTTGACTCCTCCTTGGCGCCCTGCTGCTCCTCGTCGCGGCATAGCGCCCTTCCGTCAACAACGTAAGCCAGTTCTCCGGTCGAGAGCAGCGCGCCGCCGACCCAGTGCCTGATCTGATTCAAGGGAGAACCCCAAGGATGAATGACCACGCGCTCGCTGTCGAAGACCTCGGAGACGAGGATCACCCTTTCGCCCGAAGGCCCAGCCACCGCGAGGGCGCATCCCTCCTTCCCAACTGGGCCGAGCCGCCAGGACAGGACCGGCATGAGCGAGTCGCCGTCCTGCAGGCATCGCCTCGCCCCGGCCCAGACGAGAGGATATGCGCCGAGAGGATAGATGTGGCGCACCTGGGAAGCCGGTATGCCGAAGCGCGGCAGGCCGGGCCAACCGAAGACGAGAATCTGGGTGAGCGTGGCGGCGCTTGGTATGACCAGTGTGAACCTCGTTCCTTTGCCGGGCGTGGAGTCCATCTCCAGCCCGCCGCCCAGCGCCTCCGCCGCGTTTCTGACGACGTCCATCCCGACGCCGCGCCCGCTGATCTCGGAGACGCTGCTCCTGGTCGAAAAAGCGGGAAGGGTTATCAATTCGAGCATCCGCTCTCTCGGAAGCCTCGCCGCCTCGGCCGCGGTGATCAGGCCGCGCTCGACGGCCGCTCTCCCGATGGCTTCGGCGTCCAGCCCCCTGCCGTCGTCGCTCACGCTCACCAGGAGCGCCTCGCCGTCCCGCCTGATTTCCAGCGAAAGCCTCCCCACCGGCGCCTTGCCCTCGGCCGCGCGCTCGGAAGCGCTTTCGATGCCGTGGTCGGCGGCGTTGCGCAGGAGGTGGGAGAGAGGATCGGCCAACCGGTCCAACAGCG
>DAHXMK010000316.1 GCA_027365515.1 Candidatus Aminicenantota bacterium | reverse complement strand
CACCAAAGAGGCGCCCAATTACCAGAAAGACGAGGAGTTCTAACAGTGCTCTCCGAGGAAAGCAAGCAGGCATTCAAGGCGCTCCGCTCGAAGGCGATCGAGCTTCGGGGGTGCCTTTGACGAAGAGGCCGTCAACGCGCGCCTCCAAGAGATAGAGAAGATCTCCTCCGCGAGCGGGTTCTGGAACGACCCTAGGCAGGCGGCCTCGGTCCTGAAGGAGCAGCGCCTCCTCAAAGCCAAGAACGACGAGTTGAAGCGGCTCGACAGGTACGTGGGCGACATGGAGACGCTTCTGGAGTTCGAGGCGTCGGGCGAGGAGGTGGCGCCAGAATTCGACAAGAACCTAGGCGAGTTCCGGCCCTTTCTCGAAGACTTGGAAATAAAGGTTCTCCTTTCCGGCGAGCAGGACATCTCCAACGCAATCCTCACGATCCACCCAGGCGCCGGCGGCACCGAAAGCCAGGACTGGGCCTTCATGCTCTACCGCATGTACACGAGGTGGGCGGAGCGCCACGGCTACGCCGTCGAACTGATGGATTTTCAGGACGGCGACACGGCGGGGCTCAAGTCGGTGACGGCGATCATCAAGGGCGAATACGCTTACGGGTACTTGAAGACGGAAAGCGGCGTCCACAGGCTCGTCCGCATCTCCCCGTTCGACGCGGCCTCCAGACGCCACACCTCATTCACGTCGGTCTTCGTCTCGCCGGAAATCAACGATGACATCGAGATAGAAATAGACGAAAAGGACATTCGCATAGACATCTACCGCTCCGGAGGCAAGGGAGGCCAGAACGTCAACAAGGTTTCCACGGCCGTCCGCATCACCCACTTTCCTTCCGGCCTCGTCGTCACTTGCCAGAACGAACGGAGCCAGCTTCAGAACCGCGAGATGGCCTGGAAGATACTGAAATCAAGGCTCTACCAGCTCGAGATGGAGAAGCGCGCGAAGGAGCGCCAAGCGGTGGAGGAGTCGAAGAAGGACATCTCCTGGGGAAGCCAGATCCGCTCCTATGTCCTTCATCCCTACAGGATGGTCAAGGACCACAGGACCGACGTCGAAACCGGCAACGCCGACGCCGTGCTCGACGGCGCGCTCGACCCGTTCATCAAGGCGGCGCTGATGGAAAAGATCGGATCCTAGCCACTTTGCGGCGGCAGTTTCGGGAGGCGCTCCGTGCTGAACTATTACGACGTAATCGGCGTAGCGCAGGACGCCACGCCGGAAGAGATCGAGCGGGCCTGCGACAAGGCGCTCGATCAGCTTAAGAAGAGCGGCCAGTTCGAGCCCTATCAGAGCCAGCTTAGCAAAGTGCGCGCGACGCTGCTGAACCAATCCCTGCGGCGGGAGTATGACCAGAAGCTTCAGGGATCGGACGCCGACGTGGCCGGCGCTGCGTTGAATGCCGGCTCGCCCCGGACCGTTGGAGCGGCCTCTTCTGCAATGAAGAGCGGCGCGCGAAAGCCCATCCTTTATGGAGGCTTGGCAATAGTGGTGCTGTGCGCCGCTTACTTTTTGTGGCACTTCGTTCTCGGCGTCCCGGCGCCTCCGGCCACCGGGCGCTACTTGCTGCCGACAAGCGGAGGCGATCCCGTCGCGGTGGTGATTGCCCACGACGCGCAC
>DAHXMK010000314.1 GCA_027365515.1 Candidatus Aminicenantota bacterium | reverse complement strand
AGGAGGCGGGGCGAGGGCTGACCATAGACATGGAGGACACCGACCTCACCGACTGGACGCTCGCCACCTACAAGTCCCTGAAGCCCAAATACCCTGTACTGGGAACGGTCCTTCAGTCGAGGCTCTACAGGACGGAGAAGGACATAGACTCGTTGGACGGGCTCAACGCCCACATAAGGCTCTGCATCGGGATATACAACGTGCCGGGCAGCCTCGCTTACACACGCAAGCGCGACATGAAGGAAAATCTCCTCAAGCTCCTTCGCAAGCTGGTGGAGCGCGGCCACTACGTCTGCGTCGGAACGCACGACACCGAATACATCGCCAAGGCGAGGGCTGTCCTTGAAGAGATGAAAGTTCCCAAGGACCGGTGCGAGTTCCAGATGCTTCTGGGAGTCCCCCGGGACGCGGTGCAGAAGCAGATCGTCGAGGCCGGTTACACGATGAGGCTCTACGTGCCTTTCGCCGAGGACTGGGATGACGCGATAGCTTACCTCCGCCGCCGCATGGTCGAGGGGCCGTCCATCACGGCGCTGGTCCTTAAGAACCTCGTGAAGCGGAGTTAGCGCCAAGGAGGAGGCCATGAAGCGCTGGACGGTGGCTCCCGGAAAAGGAATAGAAACCCTTTCTCTTGAAGAATCGCCACAGCTAAAACCCGCCGCCGGCCAAGTGCTGGTGCGAGTCAGGGCCGTCTCCCTCAACTACCGGGACCTCGTCATCGCGAAATCCTTTTACGGCAAAGGGGTAAAGCAGCCGAGGCTCGTCCCCTGCTCCGACGGTGCCGGCGAAGTTGTTGCCGTCGGAGATGGCGTGGCCAGCGTGAAGGCAAAAGACCGCGTCGCCGGCCTCTTCTTCCCCAAGTGGATCGAGGGGCCGCCCACGCTGGAGGCGCACCAGGCCGGCCTCGGCGGAGAGCTCGACGGAATGCTCTCCGAAGAGGTGATTCTACCAGAGGAGGCGGTCATCCGTTTTCCCCCGGCCTTATCGTTCGATGAAGCGGCCTGCCTGCCATGCGCCGCGCTGACCGCATGGCACGCGCTTTTCGAGCGTATCCCTTTAAGGCCGGGCCAGACGGTCCTCACGATGGGAAGCGGCGGCGTCTCGGTCTTCGCCCTTCAGTTCGCGAAGGCGGCCGGCGGTAAGGTCATCGCCACCTCCAGCAGCGACGCGAAGCTCGACAAGCTGAGAACCCTGGGCGCGGACGTCTTGATCAATTACAGGGAGCGCCCCGATTGGGAGAAGGCGGTCAAAGAGGCGACGTCGGGAAAAGGCGTTGACCACGTCGTCGAGGTGGGCGGCGCCGGGACGCTGGAAAAGTCGCTCTCATGCACGGCCGTCGGGGGAAACGTAGCGCTGATAGGCATCCTGGCCGGGCAGGGAAGCTTGTCCAATCCCTTCCTGATCGTCGTCAAGAACGCGACGGTCAGCGGCATCTTCGTCGGCTCCAAGGAGCACTTCTCGCGAATGAACTCGTTCATCGAAGAGCATTCCATCAAGCCGGTCGTTGACCGGGTTTTCCCATTTGGCCATGCACCCGAAGCCTACCGCCACTTGGAAAGCGGCGGCCACTTCGGCAAGGTCGTCATATCATTGGAATGATGGGACCAAAAGGAAGTTGATAAGTGGATTGGCTTACATGTTTATAAGACAAAAGAAACGAAACATTCTCCTCTTCATCAACTTATCATCTTATCAACTCATCAACTGATCGGATTGCTTCATTTCTCCTCGCCGTCGGGCGGATCGGCCGGCAGGCGGTCGTCAACGTAATTGCTTGCCCCCCACTTCCAGGCGAAGCTGTTGAGGGTCATGCAGGAACTGGAATACGTCAGGGTGG
>DAHXMK010000310.1 GCA_027365515.1 Candidatus Aminicenantota bacterium | reverse complement strand
CCACCCTGTCGTCGTCGCCGCGCCTAGCATCTGGCCCCCAAGCCTCTTGCGCGCGGCCCATGCGGGTTTCTCAACAGCCTGCTAGGACGAGATCGCATGCAAAGCAATTCAAGCAAGGTCAATCCTGTAAAAGAGAAAAGTTTCTCTTTCGCAGTGGAGATCGTGCGGTTATGCCAGGAATTGAAGCAAAGGCGCGAATATGTTCTTTCGAACCAGCTTCTCAGAGCCGGAACGAGTGTAGGCGCCAACATTGAAGAAGCGCTTGCGGGGCAAAGCAGAAGAGACTTTCTTTCAAAGATGGCGATCGCATCGAAAGAAGCACGCGAAACTCGTTACTGGCTCAACATTCTTATCCATTCAAGCATTTTAGAAGCTGACCTAAAACCTTATTTGGAAAGCGTGGATGAGCTTATTCGCTTGTTGACCGCCATCGTCAAATCCACAAAAAACAGCACCTCAATTCAAAATTCAAAATTAAGAATTGAAAATTAGCAAGGAGGGGGCTTCGCAAATGAACGTCCTCGTCACCGGCGGCGCGGGCATTATCGGCAGCAACTTCGTGCGCCTGGCGCTGGCTGAAAGAGCGGCGTGGCGAATCGTAGTAGTGGACGCGCTCACCTACGCCGGAAACCTAGAAAACCTCGCGGGGATTGAAGCGGGTTTTCCGGGCCGCTACCGTTTCGTCAAGGCTGACGTTGCCGACGCTCCAGCGGTCGAGAAGATTTTCGCCGAAGAGAAACCGTCCCTCGTCGTCCACTTCGCCGCCGAGAGCCACGTGGACCGTTCGGTTCTCGGCCCGATGGATTTCGTTCGCACCAATGTCCTGGGGACGGCGACGCTGTTGGACGCGGCGCGCAAGGCTTGGCGGGAGAAGCCGGGGCGCTTTCTCCAGGTCTCCACCGACGAGGTTTACGGGGCTCTAGGAGAAACCGGAGCCTTCGCGGAAGCGACGCCGATAGCGCCTTCGTCGCCATACTCGGCGAGCAAAGCTTCAGCCGACATGCTGGCGCTCGCCTACCACAGGACTTTCGGCCTCGACGCCGTCATCACGCGCTGCTGCAACAACTATGGGCCTTACCAGTTTCCGGAGAAGCTTATCCCCTTCATGATCTCCCGCTTCGTTGACGGCGAAAAGCTCCCCGTTTACGGCAACGGCATGAACGTCCGCGACTGGATTCACGTTGACGACCATAACCGCGGCGTTCTGCTGGCGATTGAAAAGGGCCGTGCCGGAGAGGTTTACAACCTCGGCGCCAGGTGCGAGAGAAAGAACATTGACCTCGTGCGCTCCCTGCTTGAACTCCTGTTGAAGGCCCGGGGAGTCGCGGCGGAGAAACTTGAAAGCCGGATTGCTTTCGTCAAGGACCGCCCCGGCCACGACTGGCGCTACGCCATAGACCCGTCGAAAGCTGAGCGCGAGCTTGGCTTCCGGCCAGAAGTGCCATTTGAAGAGGGGCTGGCAAAAACCGTCCAGTGGTACGTTGAAAACGAAAAGTGGTGGCGCGACGTCCAGTCCGGCGCGTATCGCGACTATGTAGCCAAAGTGTACGGGGGACAGACTTCCGAGTGATGAACATTCCTAAGCCGTCCGCTTCCGGCGCCGCTCCCGCTGTGAGCGTAATTATCGTCACCAAGAACAGAGATGTTTCGCTCAAGACGGTGAGCTTGCCGTCGCTCGCCAGACAGGTGTTCAAGGATTTCGAAGTGATCGTCTGGGACGCAAGCCCGGGCGAAGAATCGCGCGAAGTCGTCGGCGCGTTCGCCGCCGCTACCCCGGGCGTTTCGGTCAGATACGCCAAAGCGCTCCGCGCTGGCATCGCCTCGCAGCGCAACGATTCGGTAGAAACCGCGCGCGGCGAGATCGTATTTTTCATTGACGACGACAGCGAAGTCTCCCCCGACGGCCTCGGTTCACTGATTGAGATGTTCTCTGATGACCCGGCCCTCGCCGGGGGCTGTCTTCCTCTGGATTACCGCTGGCCGGAAGAGAGCGGCGAAACGGCGCCCCCCGGCGTACTCTACTCTTTCCTGGTCAAGCGCTACTGGCGACTTTTCATCGGGCAGGAAGAAGGCGGCAGATTTATAAGGTCTTACGGCGCGGGACCATCGCGCTTCCCCAAAGAGGAAGGCCCCATAGACCACCTCTGGGGCTGTGACATGGCCTTCAGGCGGCGGGCGATAGAAGGCCGGCGCTTCGAAGAGAGACTCCAGCGGTACACGGGAACGGCGATAGAAGAAGACGATCTTTTCAGCCACCTGCTCTACCGCGAAGGCTTCAAGATGCGGATCGCGAAAAGAGGACTTGTCATTCACCGCGCCGCACCCGGCAACAGGTTTGGAAGCCCTTTTAATGATAGCAGGGTTCACGCTTACAACAGCGCCCTATTTTGGAGAAAGGGCGTATTCCCCTTCAACCGCGGGTCGCTCTTTTCTTTCCTTTGGGTCCGGGCGGGTGTCTTCGGGTTCATGCTTCTGCGCGCCGCCCACCGGCCCTGGCAAAGGGAGCGCTGGCAGATCGTCTCGGGCTACGCGCGGGGGTTCGCCGCATTTCTGATTCACGACATGTTCGCCCATACAGCCCTCGAAGCGGCGAACCTAACCCGTCCCTTGGCGGCCGACGGCCCGGGCTATTCGAATGCAGCGGACTGATCTTTTAACCACTGGGACGGACAGGAAGGACGCTACAGTCTTGAGTGTTGAGCGGCCTTTGTCTCCTTCTGCTCGAAGCGCTCCCCATAGCCCACACTGGTCAAGGCCCTGGGCCCTGATGGCCCTCCAGCGCGCCTTTTCGGCGTAGAGCTATTCGTCCTTGCATGGGGCGCGGCTCAACCCCAGCCCGGCGCGAACGACTCGCGGCGAACTGGCACCCGGGCTGGAGGGCACCGAGGCCCTTTATGTAGGAAGCGCAATGACAATTCCTGACTTTGCCCTTCTCCGCCGTTTCGAGGAAGCCCTTGTTAGGTCCGAAAAGCCTAATCTTGCGCGAAACCTCGCCATCCTTGATGGCATGTTAGAAGAAGCTCTGTCGCTGGGAGTTCTCCCTCCCTCGGACTGGCTCGCCGGGATAGATGCCGCGATTCGATGGGCGAAGGCCGCAAATGTTCAGTGAACTCCTAACCGGCATCGCCCGCTCCCTCAAAGAACATGATATCCCATATATGGTCATGGGCGGCCAAGCCGTGCTCGTCCACGGCGAGCCGCGAATGACGCGCGACATTGACATCACGCTGGGGGTGGGGATCGAGGGCGAAGCCAAGGTGCGCGAACTTGCGCTCGACTTGGGCCTGCGCCCATTGGCAGATGAAGCTTTCACTGCCCAAACCATGGTTTTTCCTTGCGCTCAGGACAGCACGGGCATCCGAGTGGACTTTATTTATTCCTGGTCTCTATACGAGAGAGAAGCGATCTCGCGCGCACTAGCCATTCCTGTACTCGGAGTGGCGGTCCAGTTCGCGTCCGTTGAAGATTTGATTATTCAAAAGGTCGTAGCGGGACGCGGGCGAGACAAAGAAGATGTATGCTCCATTCTAGCCAAGAACGCATCTTGCGACCTTGACACTATCCGCCACTGGCTCGGACTTTTTAGTGAAAGCCTCTCGGAGCCGTATCTTCAGCGCTTCGAGCTATGGCTCCAGGATGTGCAAAGGTAAGGCCCCCGTCATTCCAGGTCCTGGTCTCCCCCGCCAAGGCGGGGTCGCCAGGAGTACCGCTTGTCCGGAATCTTTCTACATTGTCATTCCGGCGACCAGCGGGAGGCCGGAATCAGATTCTGGTCTCGCTCCGCTCGCCAGAATGACGGCGAAAAAGAACGCAGCGCGATGCAGTTGACAGGGCGATTAGGTTGGCCTTACATTGACGCGCGAGGTTCAGATGGGATTGAATGCGTGTATCTGTCAAACAGAGGGATAATGAAACCTTTCTGGCTTTGGGATTGCGATCTGGACGAAAAGGAGTTCGAGGCTATTCTCTCTGGCCGTGTTCAGAAGGGCCGCTTTAACCAAGACTGGGCGGCGGCCAGGCTTCTTGACTACGCGCCTTACCCCGACATTCTCCGCCTATTGGGGGCCAAAGCCATCAAAGAGAAATGGCCCATCTGGCGTGGACGCGTCCGTTCGGCGTCGCGCAGGCGCGGCCTCGATTTTCTGGCGGGCTACCTCGCGAAGCACCCCGAGAAGCTCCATGGCTAATCCTGATCCCGGCTACTATCTGAACGTCCTCTACCCCCTCCAGGACGAGGCTCTATCCATCGCATCCAGCGTCAATACCGGCCTTTATCTCTCTGGCGGGACGGCCGTCTCGCGAGGTTATCTACACCACCGCTTTTCGGAAGACCTGGATCTCTTCGCTGACGATTCCCCGTCCTTTGCCCTTTGGACTGCCCGCCTCATCGAGGCGCTC
>DAHXMK010000296.1 GCA_027365515.1 Candidatus Aminicenantota bacterium | reverse complement strand
CAGCGTGGCGGTGTGGATGAACTCAAAGACCGCGGCGTAAACGATGTCCGCGTCGCCCTGGTATCCCAAAGAATTGGAGACCAGAAGAAGGAGCGTCGGCCTCAACCGCTTGCCGCGGCTCTCGGCCAGGTAAGCGCCCATGTCTGAGAGGGGAGCGTAAGGCGAGTTGAGCCGTTCCGCGACGGCCCTCTCGACCAGCAGGAGCCTTTCTCCCACGAGTTTCTGAACGTCGCCGTCCAGCCGCGCGAAGGCGGCATCCCTGACCAGCGCCCTCAGCTTTGGAACTTGAGCCATGCATCCCCCAGTTGCCAACTATACAATAGTTCGCCTTCCAAGGCCAAGCGTCTTGCCATGAAGCCAAATAGGCTTTAGGATGTTACTGGAAAGGTGAGGGTGACGCCATGACCCAGCCAGGCCAGATGAGAAGGTTTCCGAGAGTCCCCGCTTCGAATCCGGTCCTCGTGCGCAGGGCCACCGAAACAGACTCGGGCCATTTCGCCAAAGCCAGGACGCTGGGAGGAGGCGGCTGCCGTTTCGACAGCAAGGAGCCTTTTGACCAGGGCACCGCCCTGTGGCTCACGATAGCCGCGGCGGACGGCTTCATCGAGGCCCCCGCTCAGGTGGTCTACGCCAGGAAGGGGGAAGGGGGGACGTGGGAGGTGGGCGTCGAATTTCTGAACCTCTCCCCGATGGACCGCGAAGCCCTCGACGAGATATTGTCGGGGACGGAGGCGCAAGGCGATTCTCCAGCTTGAAAAAGGCTTCCCATTCGGCGCAACGGGACTTGATGACAATTCGGCAAATCATCCTGATTGGAAACGAGGTGACTTCATGCGCCGGTTATCTTTCTTGGTCGTCTTTCTTTCATGCCTTCTCTTCGCCTCTTTGCCAAGGGCCGCGGCAGCGGCCGAGACCCTTACGCCCGCGCTCGCCGTGGAGAGAGGCGCCGCGCCGGAAGGGCTTCCCAGCGATCCGAAATGGATTGGCGGCGGGAGGAAGCTGATCTACTTCGCCCCGGCCGCCGCCAAGGACGCGCCGTCAAGCCTTGTGGAGATGGAGGTGCCGGGTGGAGAGGCCGCGACGCTTCTTTCCCAGGAACAGTTCCGTTCCATGGTTGCCAAGCTGGGAGGATTCAAAGAAGCCGATTTACAGAAAGCTTCATTTTCTGCCGCTACGCCGGCGGGCGATGGAGGGCGGCTGCTGCTTTCCTCGAATCTGGGGCTCTTTCTATGGGACGGGCCGGGGACGGAGTTGAGGCTACTTATCAATGGGGAAGAAGAGGCCGGCGGCCCGGCGCTTTCTCCCGACGGGAAGTGGCTCGCGTTTACGAGCCACGGCAGCTTGAAACTGCTGGACGTCGCCTCCGGCGCCATCAAGACACTCGCCGAAGGGCGCGATCCCGATATCCTCTGCGGCGAGCCCGACTGGCTCTACGCGGAAGAGCTCGACATGGAGACCGCTTTCTGGTGGTCGCCCGACTCCTCGCGAATAGCCTTCTTGAAGTTCGACGAGAGCGCCGTCCCATCCTACCCCGTTCCCGATCTCACCGAGAATCATCCGGCGGCTGGATTGCAGAAGTACCCGCTGGCGGGCGACCCGAATCCAGCCGTCTCCCTGGGCGTGGTTCCGGTAGCTGGCGGGCCGGCGACATGGGTGCCCACGGCGGAATCGGGAGATGGTTATCTTCCTAGGGTCGCGTGGCGGCCGGACGGAAAGGC
>DAHXMK010000294.1 GCA_027365515.1 Candidatus Aminicenantota bacterium | reverse complement strand
AACATCCTGGCACTGGTTGGAAGCGTTCGACCCGTTCCGCTCTTGCAGGGAGCTGTTCTGTCCCCAGGAGCTCTCCGTCTGGCCCTGGCCGCCGGTCTGAACCAGAACGAACCAGATGAAACGCTCGCCGGACGGCACCGCGACCATCGGCCCCGTATAGGTCCCGCTGGTGCCGATGTCACAGAGGCTTCCCACCAGGCCATAGCTGGAAAGCGTGCTTCCCACGCCAGCCAGCAGGCTGTAGTTCGCGTTTCCCGGCGGGGGGCAGGAGGTCACGTCCCAGGTCGCGCTGACCAGGCTTCCGTCCGAGTTGAGCTTGCTGATCTTGCCCGCCTGGGTGCCGCTCGATCCGTTCGGAACCGGCCGTAACGGCTGTACCATCCAGAGCGGGATGTTCACACCGGAGGTCACGGTGCCCGCCACGGGGGTCACCGGCGTGTAGTCCGGGAAGATCTTGTTGATGTACGATCCCCGGGAGTAATTGGTCGGCGGGTTTCCAACCCAGACTCTGGAGGACATAATCGGGAGGTGGTCGAGCTGGTAGTTGCCGCCTGAATCGGTCGGCGGCCAGCCGCCCAGCGTGCAGTTGTGCGTTTCCCCATCGTCAACCTGCCCGTTCATGTTGGGGACGGGCGCCCCGCCGCTGTAATAGGTGACCTGCCCGCTGATGGAGCCACCCGGATGAAGCGCGAAGTTGATGCCAGATACGGTGGACGTCCCGGAGACGTTGAGCACGTTGCCCTCGCACGGGAAGTTCTTGTTGTTGTAAGTCTGGTTCGCGTAGGGGCGGCTGTCATTGTAGAACTGCACCTCCGCGAAGACGGGAACCGTGGTCCCGGCGCTGGGAACCTTCAAGATGTAGCTTCCGTCCGAACAGCTGTTGGTGTAGGCCAAATAGGTTCCGTTATCGGACCTCTGGGCGGTGAGGCCAACGTCGCTCAACGGATTGGGCGAGGCGCTGTCATCCGTCACCGTGCCCGTTATGAAGCCGGCATGGCCCAGCGTGATGGTCCCGATGTTCGTGTCCGAAGTATAGGGTCCGTAGTTCCCCTGCCAATCAACCAACGGGCCCTTTCTCGCCGTCTGGATGTTCAGCTGGAAGGCCTGGCCTGACTGCACCATGATTCCAAACGTCCCGTCCCCGAGAGAGTAATTCTCGTTGTAGGTGTTGCCACCGTATTGGGGGTTGACCATGATATCGGCCGCCGCAACCCGCTGAGCGGTGGGGGTGGTGTCGTCCTGGAGAATTCCCGAAATCCAGACCCCACCGTTGAGTTTTATGGTCCCCAGGCTGTAGGGCGAACTCGACGACACCGCTATCGAAACGCCGTTGGGGTCGAGACCCATCGCATGGTACCCGACTGGGGGGTTAAGATACATCGTCCAATTTCCGGGGACCAAATGCACCGAGAAGTTCCCGGATGAATCGGTGACTAGCTGGTCATGGCCGTTGCCGTCAAACGAAACATGGGCGTTTTGGAGCGCCCCGCCCGAGGGATTCTGAACCGTCCCGGTGACCGTCGTGCCTGCGGCCAGGGCGAAGTTCTGCGTCAGATCCCCTGTACCCGAAACCTGCCACATCGTCCCCGCAAGCCCGGCGGAGAGCGGAGGAAGGGCGATGATCATGAAGTTCGTTCCGGAGCCCGGCCAGTAAAGGGTGTAGTAGCCGGAAGCGTCGGTCTTGGCGACATAGTAGAAGCCCACGCCGTGACCACAGTTGCCCTGAGCAAGCAGCGCGACGCCCACATTGGGAACGCCGATTCCCGAGGAGGTAACCTGCCCTGAAATCGTGTTGGCGCCTGGGTCGAAGAGCGTGGTATTGACATTCAAGGGGTAAGCGCTCGACTGGGAGGCGTCAACGTTGACCCAGATGCTTCCGGTCACGGCGTTCGTGGGGACCTTGCAGAAGATCATTCCGCGTCCCGTGGAGACATAGACGTTAGGCGAAGCGACCGTTCCCCCGCCGCTCGCGGTGAAAAGAACGTTGGTGGTCGTTCCATCGAAGTTTTCACCCTCCATCGTTATCCAGCCGTTTGCCTGGCCGTTGTTCTTGTTCGCGTCCATGCCGATGTCGCGTATGACCGGAATAGCCGCCCACGCGCCCAAAGAGAAGAGGCCAAGGACTATCGCAAGAAAGCCGGGAGCCGCGCTTTGCCTAAAAGAGATTTTTCTCGACAACATCGCCGTTACCTCCTAACAGCATATAACATAGGCCGAACTGGCATATATTTCAACCGGGCCACAATGGCGCTGTTTTCCCGTTCAATGGGCAGGTTCGAGGTCTATTATGGTGATCTCCGGTGGTTCAAAGAGCCGTACCGGGGGCCCCCACGTGCCGGTGCCGCGGCTGACGTACACTTCTCCGCCTTCGGGAAGTTTTGTCAGCCCGCACCAAAGCGGGTACGAAAGCCTGACCACGAAATTGAAGGGAAATATCTGGCCGCCGTGAATGTGGCCTGAAAGCTGAAGATCGAAATGGCCGGCAGCTCCCTTCTCGACAACGGGCTGGTGCTTCAAAAGCACGATGAAGCTGGAAGGAACGGCCAAGTCCAAAACCGGCTTCTCGTCAGGCAAGGCTTTGCCCTCTTTAAAACGAGAGCCGGCGGGGTCGTCAACTCCCACCAATGTCAGCCAGCCTCCGATGGCAGTTTTTTCTTGCCGAAGGACGGTGAACCCCGCTTTTTTCGTAAAGGCAAGCGACTGCTCTATACCGGCGTAAAACTCGTGATTCCCCGTCACCGCGAACTTGCCGTCGCGCGCGGGCAGAGCGGCGAGCCTGGAAGAGAGTCCGTCAAGGCTAGATGAAGCGCCGTCAACCAAGTCGCCCGTTGAAACCAAGATGTCCGGCTGGGCCTGATCCACGACGCGCGCGATGCTGGACATCAGTCCCTCTCTGAGAATCAGGCCGAAGTGCACGTCGCTGATCTGAACGATCCTGAACCGGCCGATGCCCTTTGGGACCTTTGAACTGTGGATGACGATCCGTTCAGTCCGTATCGCCCTTGCCTCGAAGAAGCCGTAAACATTGCCCGTGAGGCTCAAGGAAACAGCAGTCAGAAAGGCGAGCTTTGAGCCTGGCACGAAGGCCGCCATTTTCGGACCAAACACCAGTCGCAAGAGCGCCCCCGCCGCGCGAAAGATGTCGAGGGGAAGCGAGGCGCAGATGAAAAGAAAAATGAACCCCAGCCAGCACCAGCCCGCCCAGGCGAACAGCCTGGCCGTCTTTTCCATGCCTGCCCGCTCGCAGAGGTGCATCGCAACCGGCGCCGCGACCATCATGATGATCCAGAAGCCAATGAGCGTGGTGCCCTTGAGGCCGAGCGAGAGCGCCCCTTTGGCCCGCCACAGAAGGTAACCGTTCATCGAGCCGTAGATGGCCAGGTAAAACAGCATGAATGCCCTCATTCCATCCTCGGGCCTGCTCCCATAAAAATGGCGGCGTAATCCTCGAGAGGAAATCTTGGCCGAGCCATGGCCCTAATGCCTCTGGCTCCCATCAGCCTCGCTATTCGACCGTGCAGCGCTCTATTACAATGTCCTTGGCTGGCTTGTCGCCTGGGCCCTTGGCGCACTTGCCTATCTTTTCGACAACGTCCATTCCGGCCGCCACTTCGCCGAAAATCGTGTGCTTGCCGTTGAGCCATGCAGTCGGCGCCAGCGTGATGAAAAACTGGCTGCCGTTGGTGCGAGGCCCGGCGTTGGCCATCGCCAGAATTCCCTTGCGGCTGAACGTCAGGGAGGGGACTATTTCGTCCTCGAACTCCTTGCCCCAAATTGATTTGCCGCCCCGGCCAGTCCCAGTCGGGTCGCCGCCCTGGATCATGAAGCCTTCTATGACCCTGTGAAAGATGACCTTGTCGTAGTAGCCGTCCTTCGCGTGCTTCGCGAAGTTCTCGCAGGCTTTGGGCGCCTGATCCTGATAAAGCTTGAGCGTAATGTCGCCGTTGTTGGTGTGCAGCGTCACTTGTGACATTGTGCCTCCTTATGGATGAAGGTTGAAGATTGAAGTATGAATGTTGAATTAGAAAAAGTACAACGCTTTGTCATTCATACTTCATACTTATTCTTCCGCTGGGGTGATCCTTGCGCGGCCCAGGCTCTTGGAACGGTAGAGCGCCTCATCGGCCGTTTTGAGCAGGGCTTCAAGGTCGGCGTGGCGGACCATTTTAGGGACAAGCCCGCCGCTTATCGTCACGCGCCTGCCGGCCATCTCCGGCACTTCGATCTCGCCTATGGCCTTCTCGATTCTCTCGGCGACCCTCAAGGCCGCTCGCAGGTCGCTCTGGGGAAAAAGAACGACGAACTCGTCGCCGCCGTACCTGCCGAAAGTGTCGTAGTCCCGAAGGCTCGACGTGACGGCGCGGCAAAGGGAGATTAGCACTTCATCCCCCGCCTGGTGGCCGTACGTGTCGTTGATCTCCTTGAAGTGGTCAACGTCGAAGAGCAGAAGGGAGAGCTGAAGGCCGAGGCGTGCGCTCCTCTCGAACTCCTTTCGAGCCAGTTCAAGAAAGTGGCGCCGGTTATAGATCTTGGTAAGCCCGTCGGTTGTGGACAGTTCGAGAAGCAGCGCGTTTTTCTGCCTGAGCTCGTCCTGGAGCGCCTTAATCTTGAGGTGCACCTTGACCCTCGCCAGGAGCTCTCCTTGGTGGAAAGGCTTGGTGATGTAGTCGCTCGCACCGGAACCCAATACTTTGATCTTCTGTTCGACTTCGCCTATGGCCGTGAGCATGATGACCGGAACTTCGGCCAGTTCCGGACGGCTTGAGACAAGCTGAAGGAATTTGAGCCCGTCGAATTCCGGCATGACAAGGTCGCAAAGAACCAGATCGGCGGGCTTGTCCATTAGAGACCTGAAGCCGTCGAGGCCGTTGGAAGCTTCATGGCATTCAACGCCAAAGCCCTCGTTTTCAATGGCTTCGCGTATCTCCCGGCGAATCGCGGGGGAGTCGTCAACTATGAGTACCCTGTGCTCTCTCGGCGCGCCCATTATTCTTGGCTCCGCTTCATGGCTCGCTGTTTCGCTTGAGCGAGACGTGAAATACTATATGCTAAAACAGGTCACTTGGCAATGGAACTGCAAACGGCAAGCGAGTCGTCCTCTCTGCTCACCCAGAGCGCGATGTCGGCGCCAGCGTTCAGCGCTCTTTGAACTCTTTCTGTCAAATTTCCCTCGGAAGCCACCGCGCCCATGCAAAGGTCGTCGGTTATGCTGAGGCCGGAGAAACCGAGCTCGTCCAGGAGCGAGTAGGCCTCCGGGTTGAGGCTGGAAGGCGACTGGTCCTCGAATATGTCGTAGCGCCCGTGCGCCATCATGACAAACGGGGCCATTGGCGCGAGCACTTGGTAAGGAGCTATGTGGCTGTGGCGCTCCTCGGGGCCGCCCTCTATGTGAGGCAGGCTTTGGTGGCTGTCGCAGCGGGAGCCGCCCAGGCCGGGAAAATGTTTGAGGCAGCTTTTAATCCCCGATTTGGAAAGCCCCTCCAGAAAAGCGCCGCAGCATTCGGCCACAGAGGAGGGGTCATCGGAAAAGGTGCGGCCTTCGAGGCCGGTTCCGGGCTCGGCCGGCCCAAGGTCGGCTACCGGGGCGAAGTCAACGTCAAAGCCCAGCCCGGCCAGCGCCGCGCCCATTTCTTCTCCAAGAACCTTGGCGCGCCCAGGCAAGGCGCCAAGCTCCGAGGCGCCGGGGAAGTCGTAGCCGATGGCCTTCAGGCGGCTCACGCGGCCGCCCTCTTGATCGAGGGCGACCAGAATGCCAGGCAGGAGTGAATGCATCCAGGCGTTGAGTTCTCTGGCTTGCGCTTCGCTCTTGAGGTGGCGAGCGAAGAGCAAGATGCCGAATGGACGGGCTTCAACCAGAAAACGCTCAAGGGAGGCGGAGGGCTCGAAGCCGTCAATCGTCAGCCAAACCGGCCTAGGCGATTCAGCCATTGGCCGCGCCGGCTATCGCTGGAAGGGTGAGGAGCCACAGTACCGGCTTCGGCTTCTCAGTGGACACCAGCACCGCGGCTAATGTTCCAGAGGCGGCAGGCGGAAGAAGTATCTCTCCTTCGGGCGCCTCCCAGCGCCAAAGCTCTCTTCCAGTCCTTGCCTCGAAGAGGGCGACCTTGCGGCCGGCCTCTTCCGCGCAAAGGAAACCGCCGCCAACCCGGACGAGGCCGAATCCGAGGCGGGCGCCCATTCTCTCCTGCCACAATAGTTGGCCGTGAGCCGAGAGCCGCCGGACGGCGTGGTCGCTCGCGCTGAAAACGACGCTTCCTTCCGGCCCGGCCAGAGGCGGAAAAATCTCGCCCCCGCAGCGGTAGCTGAAAATCTTCCCGCCGCGCTTCAGGCCTAGGGCGAAAAGGTACCCCTCGCGAGTGGCGGCGAAAAGCTTTCCTCCAGAGATGCAGGCCGCTCTTGGCGTAAGGTTCTTCGGCTCCCACGACCACTTGACCGAGCCGTCCTCGCCGAGCAGTACCGCTTTGCCTTTCCCAAAAAGCCACCAACCGCCCTCGACCTTGGCGCCGCCATCGGCTTTGAACGGAAGCGTCATTTCGGAGCCGGAGGGCAGCCGGAACTTGTCCTGGTAGAGGATCGCTGGAAGCGGCTCGCCTGGAAACATGGCTATGGCGCCTGTAGCAACCTGGTCAACCGTCGCAGGGAAACCGGAGCCCAGCTTCCAAAGATCTCCTGAAGCGTCAAGCGCGAAAACGGCGCCGCCGCAAGCTACCGGCTGCACGGCGGTAGCTATGGGAACCGGGCTGCAATCGGGGGCGTTGTCCGTGGCGACTTCCATCACCTGGTTGCGCCCCTCGCGAGTAAATATCCGCAGCCGCCCGCCGGCGAAGACGGGGGCGTAGTTGCAGGCTATGTCCAGGTCAATGGGGCGCGGCTTATGCGATGCGGGCGGAGCCGATGCAGGCAGCAGCGCCGTAGCGCCGCAGAGGACGGCAAGAACCACGGCCGGCCCGAGCGCTCGCCGCACCAGTTACTCCTCGCTTGGCTGTGAGGCCGGGTCCATCTGCTTGATAAGCCCCGTGTTGATGGCAATTTCCTTCTTATCCTCAAGCTCCTTGCGCCTGCGGGCCACCGCCTCGTCGAGTATTCGGCTCACGGTCTCCTGCGCCTGCTGGCGGGCGAACTTGTCGTGGTCTTTCGCGAACTGGGCCATGTCGGCCGGTTTCTGCTCCGTCACGACCGCCACCAGGAACCCGCCCTTCATTGCCAGCGGTCCGACGACGGTTCCAACCGGGGAGGAGGCCAGGGTCTTCCCCGCTTTGGGATCGGAGACGCCTGCGGCCGGGATGTAATCTTTCGCGGCGAGCTCGCCGGTTTGAGCTGTAGCCAAGGAAAGCTTCTTGGCCTCGGCTTCAAGCGAAGCGGCATCCTTGGCGGAGGTCGCCGCTGCTGCCGCCGCCGCCCTGGCCGCCAAGGAGGCCCGGTCCTCCTTGATCTGCTTTTCGAGCCCTTCGCGCGCCTCCGCGAAGGTGGCGGGATGAGCGGGGGCGATGTCGGTCACGCAGAAGCGGACGATCCCGCCGCGCATGTCGAAGGGGTCCGACCATTTGCCTTTCGCGGCCTCGAAGATCGCCTTGTTCAGAGCATCATTGAGGCCAAGCTCCCCGGCCGGCTCGTTCTTGGCGAAGGGCTTGGGCGAGGATTGCATCTTCAGGCCGAACTTCGTTGCCGCGGCGGTGATGGCGGCTTCATCCTTCGCGCTCATCACAGCGTCCGTGGCCTCCTTGAACGCCTTGTCGGCCCTCTCCTTGACGGCGGGGCTGGTGAAGAGGAAAGCCTGCTTGGCCTGCGCCTTCACGGCGTCAAATGGCTTCCCGCCGAACTGCTCCTTGTGAATGTCGTAATAGGCCTTGATGTCGGCGTCGGTCACCGGCAGGGCGGAGCGCACCTCCATCTCGTTCACGCTGACGTATTTGATCGAGCGTTTCTCCTCGATCGTGAGTGAGTTTTTCTTCTGGGCGTAAGCGGCCTGGAGGTCGGCCTCGCTGGGAGGCTGGACTTTCGCCATGAAGTCAGAGGTCTTGGCGAAGGCGACCATCGCTTTGTACTTGTCGTTCTGTTCGTGGTAGAGCTGCTTGAGCGCGTCATCCGACATGTACTGGGCGTCGGCCATGAGGTCGTAGAGCTTGCCCACAAGAAGCTCCGAGCGGAAGTAGCGCTCGAATTCATCGGCGGAGACGCCGTAACGGCCTAACGTCGCTGGGTAGTCTTCCTTGGGATTTTGGAACTGGAAAGTCTTCGAAATTGCCTCGGCCAGCTCAGCGTCGGAGACCCTCAGGCCGAACTCCTTGGCGATATCCTCCATTATCAAGGTTCCCACCATCTGGTTCGCCAGGTTTTGGACGGCTCCTCTGAGGTAACTCTCCTTGAACTGCGATCCGAATAAAGCCTCCATCCTGTTATGGTAGAACTTATAGTCGAGGCGCAGACAGCCCGGGGGCATGGAGTTGTCCCCGGCCTTCACGGCGTAATCGGCGGAGAAGACGGAGCCACGCCTTTCCGCGTCGAGCCCGCCACCCCAGAGAACAAATATGGCGAGCACGAAGGAGATGATGACGATCCACAAGACGTATTTTAAAACCGGCGTTTCGCGCATGAATCTCAAAAAGTTCATGAGGTGGGCCTCCGCAATAAAGCCTTTATTTTAAGGAAATTCGGCGTCACTTGCAAGCGCCGTTCTTGACCTGGCCGGGAAGGTTGCATATGCTAGGCTCGGATGGTTGGCCGGCGCGCGCTAAATCTCGCGATCCTTCTGGCGGCATTCTCCGTAGCCGCCCGGCCGCAGACGGTCGCGCCTCCTCCCGTGCAACAGCCCGAGCCCGTCTTCGCGCAGATCAACTTGAAGCTTCTCACAACCGGCGAGGGCCAGCCGGTGCGAGAAGCCGGTTCCTTCGGCGCCTCGCTCCCGCTGGGGAGGCCGGGCCGCCTTGAACGCGCGCTCGACATAGACAACGCCACGCGAGGAAAGAAAACGACGGTGGCGCTGCGCATCGCCGCCACGCCTTCCCGCGACGACGCTGGCGTTCTTCACTGTTTCATTCTCTCGGAGGCGACGCCCGCCGGTGAGAACGTTGACAGCAGGGCGAAGGACTTTGCCTTTTCTCACCCCGGCGAGCAGATCATGGAGATATTCGCCGATCCGGCCACGGGAGTGCGCGTCGTCCTCGCCGTGAGCGCCGCCATCGTTGCCTCTCCAAAAGGACCGGCGCAGTGGCCGCCGATAATGTTCGGCGTCAAGGTTGAGCAGTGGGCCGGCGCCAACCGTTCCGAGATAGAGTCGCTCCAGCTTCAATCCCTCGACGGCAAAGAGGTCTCCCATGATTACAGCCGAAAGGTTCCTAGGTGGGTGGAAGGCAGGAAGGGAGACATCGTTCTCGATGACCTGCCGGTGCTCGACACCAGCAAGGGGACGCCGACGGTCGAGGCTGGCCAGGGCTTCACCATAAACGTCAAGCCGGAGAAGGATGACGGAAAGAAGAAGCACATGAAGAAGGATGCCCGTCTTCCATCGCCTCCGAAGGAGAAGCCAGCGCCGCAGCCAACTCCCAGGTCACTTGTCTGGGATATCGAGTATTACAAGCTCGACATCACGCCGCTTCAGGTTTCAAAGGGCGGATTAAGGATGAGAATTCACATGGAAGGGCGGATGCTCGATCCCGTCACCGGCAAGCTGGGCGACTTGATGGAAGTGACCAACGAAAAGGAGGCGCTCGCCGGAGAGGCCATTCCGGTTTACCTGACTCGCGAGCGCGATGGGGGCGCGCAGGGTTACGTTGCGTGGGTCGTCCCGATGTGGAACCTCGCGCCTTAGGCTTTTGGAGGTCTGATGAAGATAAGGTTGACATTCGCTTCCCTCCTCATGGTTGCCGCCATGCTTTGGGTGCCCTCCGGCACAACGGCCCAGTCCAAGGACGGGTGTTCGCGCGGCATGGAGCTTCTTGCCGGGGCCTACCGTTCGATCGGAACGCTCACCGCCGCGTTCAAGCAGACGCTCGACGCGAAGGCGCTCAACCAGCACGAAACCGAAACGGGCAGGCTCTTTCTTTCTCTCGACGGCAGGATGCGGTGGCAGTACGACAAGCCGCAAGGCAAGCTGGCCGTCAGCGACGGCAGGAAGTCCTACCTCTACATTCCGGAGGAGCGGCAGCTTTTCGTCCAGCCTCTCGACACCGGCTCAAAGGCGCCCATCACGCTCCGGCTGCTCTTGGGCAAGGTTGACGTAAAAAAGGAATTCTCGTGCGGCGGCGCCTCCGTTTCCGGAGATGACGTGACGTTGAAGCTTTCCTTGACCGAGCCGCTAGCGGGCGTCCAAGACCTTGAAGTCAGGTTGAACGGCAAGACCGGCCTTGTTGACAGGGTATCTTACAAGGACGCCCTGGGCAACGAAGTCGCCCTCGAGCTCAGCGACATCAAGACCGGCCAGCCGCTGGAGCCGTCGCTTTTTCATTTCGAGCCGCCCAAGGGCGTTGACGTGATTCAGGGAGGATCGTATTAAGGAGTCTTGCCTGGCACTCCGGCGAGCGTGAGAAATTCGGTGCGTGCTCTCGGGTCGGAAAGAAAGCTCCCCCTGAGGGCCGAGGTGACGGCAACGCTGCCCTGCTTTTGAACGCCGCGCATCACCATGCAGAGGTGAGTGGCTTCGACGACGACCCCCAATCCTGTCGGCTTCAGAGTGGCCCAAAGCGTCTGAGCCACCTCCTCGGTCATTCTTTCTTGAACCTGCAACCGCCGGGCGAAGTGTTCTATCACCCTCGGGATTTTCGACAAGCCGATGACGTGGCCGTTTGGAACGTAGGCCACGTGGACCCTGCCAAAAAACGGGAGCAGGTGGTGTTCGCACAAGCTGTAGAAAGGAGTGTCCCGAACCAGCACCATCGCCCTGGATTGGTCCTCGAAGGTGGCGCCAGCCAAGATATCGTCCAGCGGCTCCCTGCTGCCGCGCGTCAGGTCCATTAGGCTCTCGGCGACGCGCTCGGGCGTCCGTTCAAGGCCCGGCCTTCGCGGGTCTTCGCCCAGAGCAGCCAGTATGGCGCGAACCGCTTCCTCCATTCGCTCCTCCGGAAGATATTATACTCCAATCGCCAGTGCCTGTTACCGGTTCTCACGGGCAGCATCTATAAGACGCAAGCGAGGCGCGCGGAGATTCACCAATGGCTGTTGACTATTCCAATATCAGCTATATTTGGCAAGGCACTTTGTGTCGCGCTACATGCCACTTGACAACGTAGTGTCCGGAGCCTATACTTAGTACCTAGCAGCCGGAGAAAATGGCTATGCCGATATACGAATACGAGTGCGACGCCTGCCACAAAAGGTTTGAAAAACTCCAGAAGGTGAGCGATCCATTATTGACCGCCTGCCCGAAGTGCGGCGGAGCGATCCACAAGTGCTTCAGCGTTCCAGCGCTTCAATTCAAGGGAGCCGGCTGGTACGTAACCGATTATGGCCGCAAGAGCGGAACCGCAAGCTCCGGCGGCGGCGCCAACGGAAAACCTTCGCCTTCGAAAAAGGCTGAAGCGAAGACCGGAGGCTCGACGAATGCTTAATTCCTGCCTGACAGTATCCCGCCTTAAATTGCCGGCTTCCTGCGGGAGGCCGCCTGCCTTAACCTTTTCCCACCTTTAAACCATCCTACCTTGCTGGCTAAACCTTCCGGCCGGGGAACCGGCCGGGGGGTCCCTCCCTTTTCGTGCCAACCTTTCACCGCGCGGCGCGGCAGCGGCTGGACGGCGGATGGTCGCCTTGGAAAGCTTCATGGTTTGGTGGTATTCTACCTTTGATGAGGCCGCCGGCACGCGATTTCAAGAGACGACAGCGCCCAGCCAAGGAGGGCGAACACAAGGGTAGACGGCAAAGGATTCCGCGCCATACCGGAGGCGCCGCGCCCGTTGAAGTTGAGGTCGAGTCGCTGGCCTGGGGAGGAAAAGGGGTCGCCCGCCACGATGGGAAGGTCGTTTTCATTCCAAGGTCCGTTCCTGGCGACAAGCTGTTGGTTCGTTTCACTAGAGTGAAGTCCAGCTATGCCGATGGACAGATCGTCTCCATCTTGAGACCCTCGGCGCGCCGGGTTGAGCCGAAGTGCAAATTTTTCTCCCACTGCGGCGGATGTCAGTGGCTAAGCGCCGATTATCAAAGCCAGATCGAAGCCAAGGAGAAGCTTCTTAGGGATGCGCTTCGCCATCACTTGGATGGCGCTGAGCTTTTGCCGGTTGTCCCCGCGGAGCCACCGCATGGCTACAGGCATCGCGGGGAGTTTCATGTCTACCCCACGGGCGACAGCGTGAAGATCGGGTTCTTCCAGGAGGAGAGCCACCGCGTCATCAATTTGGACACCTGTCTGCTGTTCGACGCCGCATATAATAATAGATACCAGGAACTTCGTTCGGCGCTCAAAGACGAGCCTTCCGCCAGGACGCTGGAATCGGTGACGGTTGATCGCTCGGAAAGCGGCGAAACCTACGCCCTCCACTTCCGCCTTCACCACGGCGGAACTAGGGAAGCCGAAGCCCTGTGCAGGTTGGCCGAGTCGCTTCAATTCAACGGCGCCATCGTGACCACGGCCTCCGATTCCGCCAAGACGCTTTGCTTTTCTGGGACCACGTGGACGACGTACCAGCTATTGGCCTCGGAGACCGGAGCTTCAAAGGACTTTCTCCTGCGCGCCGACGCGCGGGGATTCACCCAGGCCCACTACGCGATGAACAAGAAGCTGGTGGGCGGAGCACTGGCGTGGCTTTCGCTGTCGCCAAATGAGCGGGTGCTCGACCTGTTCGCCGGAGGGGGGAATTTCAGCCTGCCTATGGCTTCGCTGTGCAGACAGGTCATCGCCGTGGAAGGCTCTCCGATCGCGCACCAGGATGCCGTGGAGAACGCCAAGAACTCCGGAACGCTCAATGTCGTGAACCTGCGCGGCGACGCCTCGGAACAGTCGCGGCTGTTGGCGTCGGCCGGGGAACTGTTTGACGTCGTGGTCCTCGACCCGCCGCGTTCGGGAGCAAAAGAGGCGCTTCCGCATTTGGCGCGCCTGGCTGAAAAAAGAATCCTCTACATTTCGTGCAGCCTGCCTGCCCTCGACAGGGACCTGGCAATCTTGAAAACCCTGGGCTTCAAGGCCGAGCGGGTCCAGGGATGGGACATGTTCCCCCAAACCTACAACCTGGAAACGATGGTCCTGCTTTCAAGAATTTCCTGATGCGGCCCCCTTTTTGGGCGGCAGCAGAAGGATGACCGTCGGGAGTCCCTTCACCTGAAACCTTGACTGAAGCTGCCGGTTGGCCTCGTTGTTGACTGTCATATCCATACGCAACGGCATGATTTCAGCGAGCGCCTTTCTGACCTCGGCGTCCGGCCAGGTCTTGCGCTCCAGCTCGACGCAGGCAACACACCAGTCAGCCCTGAAATCGAGCAGTACAGGCTTGCCCGAGGCCTTCGCTTCCGCGAGGGCGGTGACGAGATCGCTTCTCCAGGCGGCTCCGACTGACTCGCTTGCCGACTCCGGAAGCAGCGGAAAAATTAGCGCGAACGACGCGGCGCAAAGAACGATTGCGGCTGCCCTCGCCGGAACGGAGAAGAAGTGGCGCCTGGCCCCCAACAGCAGATAAAGGACGACCGCCAGCAGAGCCACGCCGCCGGCCACGAGAAAAACATTCTTTGGCAGATAGAGCCCAGCGAAATAGAAGGCCGCGGCCAAGATGACCACTCCGAAGAAGATTCTCACCCCGTCCATCCATCCGCCCGATTTTGGCAGGGCGGAGAGAATGCCCGAAAAGGTCCCGATCACGACAAAGAGCACTCCCATCCCCAGGGCGAAGACGAAGAGGTAGAGAAAGCCCAGCAGAGCGGAGCCGGTTGATGCAACTGCTACGAGAATTGCCAGAATCAGCGGACCAATGCAGGGGCTCGCGACAAGGCCTGAGACAGCTCCGATGAAAAAGGCGCCGATGAATCCCTGTCCCTTCCCTTTCTTTTTGGACGCTTCCAATTTATTGGCCAACGCGGATGGCGTTCGCAGTTCAAAAAGGTTGAACATGGAAAGGGCGAGGGCGTAAAAAAGAAGAGCGACGCCGAGTCCCACCCACCTGTTCTGCGTGAGCGAGCCGAAAGCGGCTCCCGCCCTGGCCGAGACCGCGCCCAAAAGCGCGTAAACCAGGGCCAGGCCGAAGACGAAGCAGAGCGAAAGGACGAAGCCGTGCGACCGCTTCTTTCCTTCCGAGCGGCTGCCGATGTAGGCGACCGTGATGGGAATGACCGGATAGACGCAGGGGGTCAGGCTTGAAAGAACGCCGAAAATGAAGGCCAGCGCCAGCGCCAATGGGATGTTGTCGCGAGCGGCCGAAGCGAACTTCACTTCAAAGCCTCGCTGCTGTACTTTGTCGCTCAAGGCGGAGCGGAGCCATGAATTGAAATCCGACGGGCCTTTGAATCCGGCGAACCGCCCGGCCTCTACGAAGCCAGCTTCGGGCAAGGAGCCAGGGGGCGCCGAGGCGGCGGCTGGAGCCGGCTGCGCTTCGGCTCTCTTTGCGGCCGCGCTTGATTCCTCATTCGTCCCCTTCTTCTCAGGCCCCGAATGGGTGGAGACGGCCAGACTGAACTTCACCTTGTCGGTGGATGGAAGAAAGCAGACTTTCTGTCCGAAATCCTGGCACCCCTGCCAATCCACCGATATCGTCCCGTCGAGCCTGCTCCGCGCCGAAGCGCTCAGCGAAATAGGAATTTCAACGGTGGCGCTTCCACGCAAGACTTCGTAATCCTCTTCTTTGGCGCCCTTTGGGTAAATAATCTTTCCAGCAGTAACGCCGCTGGGAAAGATTGCCTTTACCGAAAGGCCTTCGCCAGAGAAGATGTGGTAGCCGGAAGGGACGGAAATGGTCAACAGTAAGCGGCCGTTGCCCGGCGCGGCGAGCGGAGAGGGATCGGAAGCAACTCTGAATTTCAGAACTGGAGGCGATGGCTCGCCCTCCTCGGCCGGGCCTCGCCCGAAGGCGGACGTGCCTAGCATGAGAGCGGCAAAGCAAACGGCCATGGCAAGCAATCGAAACGCGCGGAAAATCATCTGCATCAATTTCCTCCAAGGGTTGATTCTAGCGCCATCTCCTGGAAAAGTCCGAGCAGGCGGTCGGTGACGAGGCCGGGGTCCCCGTGCCCGATCGAAGTGTCATCAACGCGGACGACCGGGACCACCTCTCTTGTCGTCCCGGTGAGGAAGAGTTCGTCGGCTTCCCAAAGTTCGCTGATCATGACGCGCCGCTCCTCAACCTCAACCCCCGCTTTCGGACAGAGGGCGATTACCTTGGCCCTGGTTACGCCATCGAGGATGCCTGTCGCCAGATCGGGGGTCACGACCTTCTTCCCAACGACGATGAAGATGTTCGATGAGCTGGCTTCCGCCACGAAGCCTTCCGGAGAAAGAAGAATTGCTTCGTACGCGCCTCGTTCTACCGCCTCGCTCCTTGCCAGAATGATCTCCGCGTTGAAAGAAAATTTCACGGCGGGCACGAAGCCGCCCGGATTCCACCGCCCGTGCCGCGAGACGACGCACCTCACGCCGCGCTCGTAAACCGCGGCGACGTGCGGCGGTATGGGCCCGGAGAAAGCAACCCACGTTGAGCGTGGCTGACGCGCGAACGGCTCTCCCGGGCTCATGAGCCCGGCGCTCACGCTCACACGCAAGTAGGATTCTTCCGGCGCGCGGACTTTCGCGAGCGCTATGAGCGCCTCTCTCAACCGGCCGGCTTCAATGGCCGGCAAGCCGAACCGCTCGACGCCGCGAACGAGTCTCTTTAAGTGGTCGTCAAGAGCGAAGGGGCGGGAGTGGTAAGTCCGCAGCGTTTCGTAGATGCTCTCTCCCGAAAAGAATCCCCGGTCCAAGGGAGAGATGCCAGCTTTCTCCGCTGGGATGGGCTCGCCGTTTTGGCTGGTGATGCACCAGAAGGCGCCTTTTTCCATGAGCCGGTGCGCCTCCAAAGGCGCCCATCTATTATACCAGAGCAGAAACAAAAAGGGCCGCCCGAAGGCGGCCCTTTCGCCTAAACGACGAGCAGACTAGAACTTGTAGCCAATCGAGAAATAGAGGCCGTCAAAGGTTACATCTTTGCTAGTGGGGTAATAGCCTCCTGTGGGGATCCCATACATCGCGCCGCCGCTGAGATCGGGTGTGTTGGCATAATCAAATCCAAATCCATCCTTGATAAAATCAAAACGGTATCCAAACTTGGCGTACCATGCCTCGTTGAAATTAAATTTGGCTTCAGCGTACATCTCCAAGGCCGGTGTAACGCGCTGCTGCGAGGAGTTCACCCCTGTCATGCCGTAGGAGTAAACTGTTCCGGAGTAGTTCGCATTCAATATCTCATATTGATCAACATCATTGGTGGTTCGAAGCATTGAGACTTGCAGCCCAGTACCCACCTCAAAGCGCTTGCCAAGAACGTAATTGCTCTGCAGGCCGAAGTTCAGGCCCCAGCCCGTCATGTTAGCGCGGATTCTTACTGAATCCGTGCCTAAATCATATCCCCAGTTATTCAAATCAGATGTGTCTATATAGTCAACGTGGAGATCGTTTTCCAGCCTTAGATACCGCAAGCCGCCAAAAACCATAAGTGCCCACTTGTCAGTTGGATGGAACGTATGGCCCATATTGAAATTCCAGTTTGTATAGCTAGTTCTCATGGACGCGCCCGCAGAGGTGGCGTATCCAAAATAGTAGGCCCCATTAACAAGCGTCGGGTTCAAATAGATCTGATTGTCAGTACCTGGCGCAACACTAAAACTTGTTTGATCGTAAGTTGTGTAATCAATCCAGAAGTCCAGGGAGCCAGAATCGTATGCGAGTTTGAATGTTGGCTGCCAACGGAATTCATTACCAATAGAATACGGTTTCTGTGCAAAGTTTACGCCGACCGTAGTGCCAGTTACCTTAAAACCATAAGCATAAGTGGTATCGAGACCTAATGGTCTGGTGAACCAGCCGCCAAGTTCTATGTTCCACTTTCCTTCCTTGTCCTGCGCCGCGAAAGGCAACATGACGCACAGAAGAGCCGCTACAACCAGAACTTTCTTCAACATCGCAGTCACTCCTTTCCTCTACACCCTATTTGGTTTAAGACCCGGTTTCCATCCCGACCACTATATAGAAAGAAGAAACGTACCCTCCTAACACCAAAAGTGTACTTAACGGCCAACTGGCTGTCAAGCCCCCTCCTTGCCTTGCCATCTGGCTAATTTGCGGGAGAGGGCCTGCCTGCTGATGCCCAAATTCTTGGCTGCCTGGCTGGCGTTGCCGTTGGCATCACGTAGGGCCAACTCGACGGCCCGCCTTTCGGCGGTCTCTACCACGGCACGAAGAGTTGAACCTGGCTTCCTATTAGGCCGCGAATCTCGAATCCTTTCGGGCAATAGGTTCGGCCCGGCGACACCGGCTCCATGCGAGGCGACCAGGAGCGCCCGGGCGCTGTTTTGCAGTTCGCGGACGTTCCCGGGCCAGTCGTAGGCCATCATCGGCCCCCAGATATCATCGGCCAGTGCGGGGCAGGCGGTACGTTCGCCATCGGCGGCCTGCTTTAAAAAGTGGCTGAAAAGCAGCTGTATGTCCTCTCTTCTTTCGCGAAGAGGCGGAACCTCAATACAGAGGACCTTCAGCCTGTGCAGAAGGTCTTTGCGGAAACGTCCCGCGGCGGCCTCCTCATCCAAGTTCCTGTTCGTGGCGGCTACCAGCCTCGCGTCCGAGTGCCTCGGCTTGGTCTCGCCGAGCGGCGTATAGGAGCCGTCCTGGAGAAACCTCAGAAGCTGAGCCTGAGTCTCCACCGGGAGTTCCCCGACCTCATCGAGAAATAGGGATCCTCCCTTCGCCGATTCGACGAGCCCTAGCGAATCTTTGTCGGCACCGGTGAAGGCGCCCCTCTTGTGCCCGAAGAGAAGGCTCGTTGCAAGCGCCGGGGAGAGATTCGCTCCGTTCGCCGGAACCCATTCCCGGTTTCTTCTGTTGGACAGGAGGTGAATGGCCCTTGCGCACACCTCTTTTCCCGTCCCCGGTTCGCCCGTGACCAGGACCGGGAATGAGAAGCCGGCGGCTTTCGAGATCTGAACCCGCAGCGCAGACATGATCGGGGCATCGCCAAGGATGAAGCTCCTGGCGGCGGCGCTGTCTTCCACCTTCTCCATGGATGAAGCCTCTTGGGAAGCCTTGAATAGAGCGGCCCACAGCCTTGCCAACTTTATCAGTGAGCCGCTCGGCTGCTGGGGGCCGTCCCAGTAGAAGCCATGCCAGGCCCCGCACCTTCCTTCCGCCCCCAAAATCCAGCCGCCGCCGTCCGCACTCGCCATCAGCCCCGTTCGGCCAGCAAGACGCTGAAGCTCGGAAGATATCCCGTTGGAGAGGTCACCCATGAAGCCCGCGGCGCCTCCCGGCCTGGCCACCGCTCCAGCGCGCGCGCCGGTCATCGCCAGAATTTCTTCCAAGGAAGAATCTCCAGCCATGGCGCGTTCCAACAATGCAAAATCAGCTCCTTCCTGGCTTGCGGAGGGTTGTGTCGAGGGCGCCTGTTCTTTTGCCTCCTTCCCAAAAGCGGGGAGAAGATCGCGCCAGGGCCCTCGGATTTTGTTCTCGGAAATAAAGGCCGATATCTTTGCGGCGGTTTTCTCGTCGCTGGCCGGAAGCTCTCCCTCCTTATAGAGAACCCATAGGATCTCGGTTTCCAGCGCGAGCGCGCGAGAATCTCTGGCGAGGCCAAGAGCTTTCCGCAACAGAGGCGCCCGCTCGCCCTCTTTCGCCACCACGGCCTGAGCAAGCAGCCATCTTGCTTTGGCGAGAGCCGTCGCTGTTTCGGCAGCCTCCTCCGTGGAACGGCGTTCTCTCGCGCCAAACGCGGCTGGTGTTCGAACCGATGCCTCGATCAGAACGGAGGCCGCTTCCAGCCGGTCATCGGAATCGGGGGCCCCGTTTGCCACCTCCTTCAAGGCATCAATCCTTCTTGAAAACCTTGCCGCGTCATGAGTCGCCATGAGAAGCCTCGCCTCGATCACGACGAGGGGGGCCTCGACTTCCGAATCGCCCCTCCCCTTCATCAGCGAGAGCCCTTTCCGCGCTTCCGAGAGGGCCGCGGGAAAATCTCCCCTCGAATAAAGAACCCGCGAAAGCCAGTAGTGGTCAATGGCATCGTTCAGCTGCCAGTGACTCTTCCCGTTCTTGAGGCTTCTTTCCAGCGCCATCTGGGCTTTCAAGAGGTGCCCCGATTCCAAGTCGCAAAGAATCCGGTTGAATCCGGCCGATTCCCTCAGCATGCGGAACCCCAGCGCCCAACCGCCCTCTTGAGCCCTGGCGAGCAGTGCGCCGGCCTCTTCATAGCGCAAGTCAAGCCTCAGCGTGTCACCGGCTTCAGCAAGCGATGCCGCTTCCATCAAGAGGTTCACCGCCTCGTTCGAGGCTCGCGCGGAAGTCATAAAATGGTCGGCCGCCTCCTTGTACTTTCCAAGCTTTCGCTGATAAATCCCGAAGTTGTAATGCCACGAAGCGGCCGCTCTTGCCGTCGGTTTTTCTTCGAGGGCGGCTTTTGCTTCGCCAAGAAGCCTTTCCGCTTCATAAAGCTCTCCATGGTGCAACATGGCTCTGGACAAGGTTGTGGAGGCTTTCACCCTCTCATCAGGCGTCTCGGCAGCTTCAACCGCCTTCTGGAGAAGGCTGATCCCGCCTGCATCGTCAAGTCCGCTGATCCACAACGACTGCCCTTCGGCCACCATAGCGTCCAGCCGTTCTTCCCTTGAAAGAATATTTTTGTCGGCACCGGCGATAGCTTTGGCCGCCCTTGGATGGTCCATCTCCTTCTCATGGGCCTTTGCCCTTAACAGCGCCGCCCTTGAGGCATCAAGGCCTTCCGCCTCGGCCATGGCAATCTGCGAGCGGGCCGGTCCGGCTTGGCCCAAATAAAGGAGAGCTCTTGCGCGCGCCACGGCCGCGTCC
>DAHXMK010000286.1 GCA_027365515.1 Candidatus Aminicenantota bacterium | reverse complement strand
GCGCAACCGCGGGCGATGGTCGAGGTCAAGCCGAAAGTCGCGGTGGTGCTCGGGGGCGGAGGCGCGCGCGGCTTCGCTCACGTGGGAGTGCTCAGGGAACTCGAGCAGGAGAAGGTCCCAATCAACCTTGTCGTGGGGACTTCGGTCGGAAGCATGATAGGCGCTCTTTACGCCGACACGGGCAGCGTGCTGGACCTGGAGTACACGGCGCTCACCATCCGCAAGGAGGATCTTTTCGACTACCAGCCGCTGGCTGTCTTCTCGGGAGGCTTCATCAAAGGCGAGGCGCTCGAACAATTTCTCAACGCCAAGCTCCGCCATCAGTCCATCGAATCGTTCAAGGTCCCGTTCGCGGCGGTAGCGGTGGATTTGAGAACTGGAGAGACCGTCGTTTTCGATCACGGCCCGGCGGCTCCGGCGATTCACGCGTCTTGCGCGATCCCGGGGGCTTTCGTGCCCGTACGCTACGATGGGCGCACGCTGGTGGACGGCGGGGTGACAAATCCGATTCCCGCGAACGTCGCGAGAAAGATGGGAGCCGAAATCGTTATTTCAGTGGCAATTCCGGCCGCCGTTCCGCCGGAGGCCCCGTCCAATCCAGTCTCCGTCGCCTACCAGTCAACGATGATAATGTCGGCGGAGATAGGCAAGCTGAGAGAGAAGGAATCGGACGTCGTCATATCGCCGGCCGTCGGCGACGTTGCTTACGACGACTTCGGTCAGAAAAAACGGCTGATTGACGCGGGCGTCGCCGCCGCCGAGAAAGCAATGCCGGCGATCTATTCAATCATCTCGTCCAAGACCAGGTGGGTTCCGGCGGCGGAGGCTCCGGCCCCGCCAGCAAAGTAGACGCCGCGTCGGCCCAGACCCAGTGAGCCGTCGAAAGGCCCGCTAAAGACTCAAAGCCGTTTCACGCTTGTCCGCTCCAAGGCTTGGCCTCGGCGCCGGAGGCCCAGTCTCGTATCCTTTTGGCGGCCCTCTTTCCTACGGCCATGGCCAGCTCTTCCTCCGTCGCCTCCTTGACGGCGCCCGTAGTGAGAAACTTCATAAGCAGTTTTTTCGCCGTGGCTGGGCCGATGCCGGGAATGGCCATAAGCGGCGAGCGCATGCGGGCTTTCGATCTTCTCGCCCTGTGCCGCGAAAGCGCGAAACGGTGGGCTTCGTCCCGTATGCTTTGGAGAAGGTGCAAGGAGGGCGAATCCTTCGGCAGGATCACCGGCTCGGTCTGGCCCGGCCTGAAGAGCCACTCCTCCCGCTTTGCGATGCCAAGCAGGGCTGGAGGATTGGCGGTGAGCGCGGCGAGCGCGCCGCCGGCCGCCTTGACCTGGCCCGCTCCTCCATCTATCAAGACAAGGTCTGGGAGCCTTGCGCCGTCGCCGATCTGCCTGGAGTACCTTCTGGTGACCGCCTCGGCGATCGCGGCGTAATCGTCGCCTTTTTTCGAGGAGGCGATGTTGAAGCTACGGTACATCTTCTTGTTCATCCTGCCCGACTCCCACGCGACGCACGAAGCCGACGGCGCCTCTCCGTGAATGTGAGAGATGTCGAAACATTCAATCAGGACGGGCGGTTTTGCAAGGCCGGCCGCCTCGCAGAGCGGCGCCATGAGCTTTTCCGGACTTGCCTTCGCCTCGAATTCCATGCGGGCGTTTTCGGCCAGCGTGGCGATGACGCGCGCTTTTTCGCCTTTACGAGGCCAGAGCACCTTGACCTTCCGCCGCTTGCGCTCGGAGAGGTAGCGCCCCAACATCTCCATGCCCTCGAAAGGCTCGGAGACGGCAACGCCATCGGGGAGCGCCGAGGCGTTCGCGAAGAGCCCCGTGATTAAGGACTCGAAAAGCTCCTCGCGTGGAAGATCGGTGCCGTCAACCTTCCATCTCCTCCGGTCCACGATCTTACCGTCAACCAGCGTGAACGAGCACAGCGAGTAGGCGCTCGGGCCGCCGTACAGCGCGAAGAACTCCCAACGGCCTTCGCCGGGCCGGCTTACGGCCTGCCTCTCGCCCAAATTCCTCGAAGCGGCGATCAGGTCGCGGTAGTGAGCGGCCAATTCGTATTCCTGCAAGGCGGCGAAACGGGCCATCTTCTTTTCGAGGAGCTTCCTGAGGCGAGCGGAATGACCTTCGAGGAAGAGGCGCGCTTCGTCCACGGCCCCCAGGTAAATGGCGCGCTCCACGCGGCCCTTCACGCACGGGGCGTAACACTGCCCCATCTCGTACAGAAGGCAGGGGCGGGGCCGCGATCCGTCCAACGGGTCCTTGCACGTTGCCACCTTGAATTGCTTCTGAAGGATTTCAAGATTCTTCTTCGCTCTCCCGTCAAGAACGAAGGGGCCGAAGTAGAGCGCCCCGTCCTTGGCCACCCTTCTAGTGAAGACCGCTTTCGGGTAAGCATCTTTAACCGTGAGCTTGATGAGAGGGTAGGTCTTGTCGTCCTTCAACAGGACGTTGAAATGGGGATGAAACTGTTTGATGAGGTTGTTTTCCAGGAGGAACGCCTCCCACTCCGATTTCGTCACGATGTATTCGAGGCTGCCAGATTCCTCTCTGAGGCGCGACGCTTTCTCCCCCGCGCCCGCGCCGAAATAGGAAGCCACGCGCGACTTCAGGTTCTTGGCTTTGCCGATGTAGAGCGGCTTTCCGCTCTTGGAGCGAAAAATGTAGCACCCTGGAGAATCTGGAGGCGGCGTTGGGGGGGAATCCATCATCGCTTCACCGCCATCAGGATACTCCAAAAATATTTTGGAGGGAAACAGGCCCGCCAGGCTTACGAGAGACGGTCCAGAAAAAATGAGAACGGTCCGAATTTGGAAAAGGACCGTTCTCTATAGCGTGGAGTAAAGCAGTCGCGGCCCGGATCACCCGGGCCTGCAAATTCTTATTTCTTTGTTTTCTTCACGACCTTCTTGGCAGTCGTGGTCTTCTTCGCGGCCTTCTTCACAGTGGGTTTCTTCGCCGCTTTCTTGACAACCTTCTTCGCCGCCTTCTTCACTGCCATGTTCTCCTCCTTCACTAGTTATTGTTCTCCTCCACCACCGGTGTCCACTCCATGGTGTCAAAACTAATATAGGCTATTTTATTTTTCTTGTCAAGAGGTAGTAAGAAAAATAATTGATGCACCAGAAATTGTGCCGCCGCTGTATCTCACAGCATGATTGCATCGCCGTTGAAATTGCATGTGCGGGCGCAGGAAAAACGTTAGAAGGCAAGAAGGTGAGAAAGTCAGACGCGGCGCTAATCGGCCTTGGGCTCCGCGGTGAATCCTACTTGTTGATTAGTGGATACGTTGATAAGAATTGCGCGAGCGCATTGGCCTTGCCCTGATCAACCCATAAACTCATCAACTAATAAACTCTCTCCGCTCCTCGGTGT
>DAHXMK010000284.1 GCA_027365515.1 Candidatus Aminicenantota bacterium | reverse complement strand
GGCCCGCTTCCCCTTAATCTGAATGCCGCCGCGCTTAAGCAATTCCATGATTCCGGCTGGCGTGCAAGGAACGAAGCCCTGCCTGTCCAGCACAAGGTTCCCGACGTTCACCGGATGAAAGCCGTCAACGTCCTTCAGCGGGTCAACCGCGCAAAGAACGGCCATCGAGTCCACATGAGCGGGAAGCGGAAGCTGGACGAGGATGCCGTCAATCGCTTGGTTGGCGTTGAGTCCGCGCACGATTTCAAGGACATCTGCCGTCGTCGCAGAGGCCGGCCTCTCGATCTTCTCGGAATAGTATCCGAGGCTGGCGCACGCCTTGACCTTCGATCCGACGTAAACCTTGCTGGCCGGGTTCTCTCCGATCAGCACCGCCGCGAGGCCCGGCGGCCTTTTGCCGGATGCCGCCAGCCCGTCGGCCTTCTGCTTCAACTCCGCCAGAATGGCATCGGCCGTAGCTTTGCCGTCGAGTACTCGTGACGTCATTTTCTTTCCCTAGTGAACTTGGCCCGGTAAGGAAACTCCAGGTTGTACTGATCGCGCCCGACGGCCACGTTAGCGAGAATCAGCGTCATGCGGTGTGCCGTCATCGTGTCGTCGTATTCGAAGAAGAGCAGCCTTTCAATCCACTGCCCCGGAGGGAGCATCAGCGGCTTCATAAAAAGCGTCTTCCCTAGCGCCGCGAGGCGCGCGTCGCCGTCCTCGAATTTGTAGAAGGTCTCGTAGACGGTTGACTCGTCCTTCGCCATGCAGCTTTCCATCACGGAGTTGGTGGGAAGAAATTCCAGCGTTTCCTTCTTGGTAAGATTTTCCAGGCGGACCTTGAAGAAGAAGTAGTTCATCTCCTTCGGGATGTCATAGAATGGATTGCTGACGCCGTGCTCTTTGTAATACTGGGCGGCCTCCGGCAAGAACAGCGGCTGCACGGTCACGTCCAGGTCGCTGTTCCGCAGATGGTAACCGAGGCCCTGGACTTCAAGCCCCTTTGGCATTTTCTTGGGCGGGTTTGGAGTGAAGCTTTCCAGAATCACCAGCGATTCCCTGCCCGCCAGGGCCAGCGCGGTCAGGAGAATGACGGCAACAGCGATCAGACGGCGCTTGTTCACATCGTCCTCCCAGCCTCAAGTCTAGGCCCAAAACGCTTCTGGCGCAAGGTGGGAATGGACTGCCGCCGCGCGAATGCCATGGCCGGCCAATTCGTTAGGAATCGAGGCAACGAAGCTGATTGGCGTTACCCTCAGCTGATGCGGCGGCCAATTTCGAGAGCGGCCTCTCGATCTTAGCGCCTCACGCGGCCTCAGGCGCCTAATGCTCCCGGTGGTCGGTGATCTGTTGGCGAGCTTTCAGGACCAAAACCCAGAAACGGGGCTCCTCCTTCAGGCCGGCGAAGAGGGGCTCCTTGTCCAGAACCGCCACGTCCTCAGCAGGCGCCACTTCAGCGAAATCATTCAGCTTCTTTAGCGTGGCCTCCTTGTCGCCCTCCTGCAAAGCCAGCGCCGCCTCGTCTCGCAATAGAAGCGATTCACCCTCCCCACCTCGCTTTGCTGAAGCCACTATAGAACGAACTTCCGTTGCTGCATGGCCACTCTTCAACGCCGCCCATGCCGTGAGGGCGTGGATCAGACCATCTAAGTCTTCGACCTCCGTGATTGCCACCTTACCCAGAGCATAACCATCTTGGGGCATATCATGGCTTAGGTACATCAAAAGGAGTCGACTATACGCCTGTGGAAAGTCAGGCCTTACAGAGAGCGAGCGCTTATAGAAAGCAATTGACTTGGCTGGTTCTTTCTTCTCGTAACAGCGCGCCAAGCAATAGAGGTTGAGAGGATTCTTGGGGTCTTTCTGCATTATCTCCCCAAATACAACGGCTGCCTGCTCAAATTTCCCAGCCGTAAAAAATCCCATAGCTTTCATATGCAGTTTCATGACTTCAGTCCCATCCTTCGGGTCGCGATATGTAGCACCTCCGACGCCGGTTGTTCCTGAAATATAACCTAGGCTTTGCAGGCTTCGCATTTCTTCGGAATCGAGCCGGATTTTCCCCCCTTCAAGGGGCTTGGCGGCTTTGAGGCGAGACTGGAGCACCTTTTTCATTTGATTTGCGCGATCCAGCTTAGGTGTGTACAGATTGTCTAGCTCTCTTGGATCTTTCATCACATCATAGAACTCTGGCCTTGGGGCAAGGATGAATTTGAAGCGACCGTCCACCAGCGCAAAGAGCGGCGCCCAGCCAAAGCTGTACAACGGCTCAAGGCTTTCAATATAAACGGTATGACTAGGCATCTTTTGTCCTTCCAGAAGAGGCCTCAGAGAAACACCATCACTGCCTGAAATTGGCTCAAATCCCAGAATATCTCGTATCGTCGGCGCTATATCAACCAACCCCACCGTCTCTCTCACCTTCTGCCCATGTTCTTGATCAGGAAGATGCACTAAGAATGGAACACGCGTAGTGGCATCATAAAGGAAAATAGAGTGGGTGTCCTCTCCGTGCTCTCCAAGCGATTCGCCATGATCGCCACAGACAACGATAAGGGTATTAGCCAAGAGCCCAATCTGTTGCAGTCTGGCAAAAAGTCCGCCTAGCGCAGCATCCATATAAGCCACTTCTCCGTCATAAGGATCGGTCTTGTAACGCAAGGAATATGGCGGAGGTGGGTTATATGGAAAGTGCGGATCGTACAGGTGTATCCAGCAAAACCAAGGAGCTTTCTGCTCTTTAATCCAGTGCCATGCATGCGAGCAGGTCTCTGCCGCTGGACGCTCTTCGGCTCCGTGTAGTTTGGGGTCATAGAAGTCAGAATCATAGGTTTCAAAACCACGCCCTAAGCCAAAGTTTCCCAGAAGGACCATGGACGAGACAAATGCGCCAGTTGCATAGCCTTGTTTCTCAAACTCTTCTGCCAGAAGTGGAACCTTTGGCGGGACGAAGGTTTCCATATTCTTCCTGACACCATGATGGTCAGGATCCCATCCGGAAAAGATTGTCAAATGCGACGGAAACGTTTGTGGAATGGCTGCGTAGCAGTGCTCAAAGACCGTGCATTTCGATGCCAACATATCCAGCGATGGCGTGAGACCGTTCCTGTTTCCGTAAACTCCGAGCCTGTCGGCTCTTGTCGTGTCCAGGGTTATAATGAGAACGGAATTCTTCGGTTGGGCTGCCCATATTGCAAACTGAGACGCAACTAGGGCAACTATCAGGACTATTTTTGATCGCCACAAAGCGCGCAAGGCAGCATGGTGATCTATTGCATTCTTAATCCGCATCATTATCATTCTTTTCCTCCAGAGAGATGCCCTCCCAACACCAATTGCCAAAACCGTTGATCTTCGCGCATTGGTTTAAAATCCTCGTCCGTCTCCAATGCCTTCATTAGGAAAGGTGGCGCGCATGAAGCCATTTTTTCCAAGAAAGAGATAGCTCCATTGTTATCGCCCTTCTTGATGCAGAGGACGGCTTTCAGTTTGTAAGAAAGGGGTCTCTCTGGAGCCAAGGCAATTGCTTGGTCCAGCAACTTTGCGACTTCCCGCTCAGGCCTCCCAATCCGAAATGCATCCCATGCCAATAGCACATGCAACATCCCGGAGTAGTCCTGGCAGTATCTTAGAGCCACCTGCGCCGTTTCGTAGCTCTCTTTCGACTTCCCCTCCTTAAATAGGAGAGCGACAAGACGTAAGTATGGCTGTGGATAGTCTGGCCTTAGCTTGATGGCTGTCCGGTATGCCACTTCGGCCTTTTCTGCGTCTTTCAATTCATAGGATTGCCCAAGCAAGCAGGCGACCGTTGCGTTGCTTGGATCCGCGCGAAGTGCACTTTCTAACAATAGCGACGCCTTGTCAGAATCACCCGCCTTGCTAAAAGCCACACTGTCGTATACATCTTTGAGAATCCCCAGGCAGTCTTTAGGATCCCTATAGCTTTTATTTGACGACGGCTCTGCGCCACCACTAATGTATCCAAGGCTTCGCAAGCTCCGCATTTCTTCTTCACCCAGACTCGTCTTCTGTCTTGAGACCGCTCTCGTACTCCCAATGTAGCCCTTCACCATCTCTTCAAGCCTAGCAACCATCGCACTGTTGCCACGGAAAATATTATTTTCTTCTTTGGGATCAATGGCAAGGTTGTAAAGTTCCGGCCTGGGCGCCAGAATGAACTTGAAGTTTCCGTCAACAGCCGCATACAACGGCGCCCACCCATAATCAAGCAAGGGAATAAGGCTCTCGATTAACACTGGACGAGAACGAAATGGCTTTCCATCAAGCAAGGGAACTAAAGATACGCCATCACTCAAAGCAGGCGACAACCCGCATAGTTCACGCACGGTTGGAGCTAAATCCACAAGCCCCACGCATGCTGAAATCCTGTCTTTTGTTGAAACACCGGGCTGCCTAATGATCAGGGGAACCCGTGTCGTTGCATCATACAAGAAGACCCCATGTTCAGCCTCGCCGTGCTCACCGAGAGATTCTCCATGGTCGCCACAGATGACAACGATTGTTTCTTTAAGCGCGTCAAGCTTTTCAAGTGAATGGAAAAACACTCCCAAAGATGAGTCCATATAGGCAATTTCGCCATCATACGGCGCATTCTTATAGCGTTCAGCAAATGGCTCAGGTGGGGCATAAGGTGAGTGCGGGTCATACAGATGAATCCAGCAAAACCAAGGCTTCTTCTGCTGTTCGATCCACCTGCGGGCAGCAGCGAGCGTATCCTGTGCTTTCCGCTCGGTACTGGTCTCCGGCCGTCTTAAATCGTAAAATGATCCATCGTACTTCTGATAGCCGCGGCCCAGTCCAAAATGCCCTAACAAAACATAAGAACTTACGAAGGCGCCTGTTGCATAACCTGCATCTCGAAAAGCTTCCGCCAAAAGAGGAACATCCGGGGCCAATTGGACATCTAGGTTCTTTCGTACACCATGCCTCGCGGGATTCCATCCGCTGAAGATGCTTACGTGAGAAGGCTCCGTTTGCGGGGCGGGTGCATAGCATCGTTCAAATAGTTGCGCGCGCGAAGCAAAGGTATCAAGGAAAGGGGTCAGCGCCTCTCTGTTTCCATAGCATCCCAGCTTATCCGCCCTAGTCGTGTCTAAGGTTATGAGCAGTACCGATGGCGGCAATACTGGCGACTTTTCAGCCCTCGGGACAACATTGCTTGTCAATAATACAAGCGTCAGGCTTAGCCAAGCTCCATGCCGTAGTCGCATGGTTCCTCCAAGGACACATTTTACATCAGGTCGGACCAATTTTCATGTTATTGTGGCCGCCTTATATAGCTGCACTGACGCCAAGAAAAAAGGGCCCCAAAATAGGGGCCCTCATAGCTACTGCATAAAGCGACAGTCTAGAATGTCCAGCGAACCGCGACGCGGATGCGGCGTTCCTGCTGGTGAGATGTCTCCATACCCCAGTACTTCCAAGTCTGGACGCTCCCAGTATCAACAGCGTTCCATTCCTGGTCAACTGAGGTTGTCGACTGCTGGTTGGTTAGGTTGAAAATGTCTAGACGGAGACCCAAGTTGGTTTTGAAGAGCTTGATGTTGTATTGCGCGCTTGCGTCTAGACTCCAAATCGTTGGCGTGCGTCCTGCTGTACCACGGGGGAAACAGAAGCCCTCATTAGTCCCGTAAAGCGCGTCGCGGCCATACTGGGAAATCGGCGTGCCGCTCATGAGGGTGAAGTTGGCGCCAAGATCCAGGCCCCAGTCAAAAGAGTAGCTACCGTAAAGGTGAAGCACGTGTGTCCTGTCGTTTGGAAGCAAGCCATAAGCGTTCACCAACAGTGACGGCAGGTCATACTTGGATGTGATGTTGGGGTCGAGTTGCCCGTTATCGTTGGAGAAGAGGCCTTCGTAGTTGCCTTCGAGCCTGGAAAGGACGTACGAGCCACCCATTTGCCAGTGGTTGCTGAAGCGCTTGTCGGCGGTGATTTCAAGGCCACGGTAGATGCGAGTTGGTTTAGGGAAAGTATACATGCCCCACTTCTTGACGCCGTTCTCAGTGCGAGGTGCATACTCGAAGTAGCCGTTCCAGGCATCCGGGTTGGTAACAATGTAGGTCATGCCACCATCAAGCGAAATATCCTCGATGGCTCTTCCAAGGGAGCGGTAGATTCCGCGAACGCCCATCGTGAAGTTCGGAGCGATCTCGTACTGGAAGCCGAGAATCCACTCCTCGTTATAAGAGCCCTTCAGCTTGCCACCACCGGGGCCCCCTTGGATCTGCGTGGGATGTGCACCATAAGAGAAGCTAAAACCATAAGGTGTAGTCAACCCATAATCCATAAAATACTCAAAAGTGAAGTACTCGTCCGTGAGAGCTCTGACAGCCATATCGTTCGGTATACGCTCGTAGTACTGGCCAAAGAAGCCGTAGAGCTTGCTCTTGCCATTGTGAGCGACATCCCAAGTGAAGCCGAGACGAGGGGCCAGTTCATCATTGATGCGAACCTCTCTCGGGGCGCCGGTAGCAAGATTGTAGGGATCGGAGCCATATTTGGCAATCTCGAGATTGTGCGGTATGTTGACAGTGTTCTGCTGGCCGGTCATGTGGATTTGATCAAGCCTGACACCTAGCTTGAGCATGAAGTAATCAGTAAGATTCCAGTTGTCCTGGGCCCAATATGCGTAGTACTTCTGGTTAGTATGCTTGTTCTGGTCGTTCATGAAGTACTGTGCGCGGAAAAGGTAGGCGTTGGCACCGTAGTTGTACCACGCAACGATGGCACCTCCTGGTGAAGTTTCACCAGTGAATGGGTCGTTAATATAGAGCCCCGTACCTGGATCGTACAGCACGGTATCACTGTGGGTGACGCCTGGGCCAGTGTAATTAAAATTGTAGTTGTAAGTCACGTTAAAGTACTGAACCCCGTACGAGAGTTCATGGTGTCCCCAACCACTAAAGATGTTGGTGGCCTTCAAGCGAAATTGGTCGTTGTAGTCAGTCGTGGTGTCGTAAGTCCTGCCTCCCAGAGAAGGAAGATAGGAAGTCAAGTTGGCGTATCTGCCACTGTTGGTCCCAGCGATTGGGATGACTTGATAGCCTCCGTAAGTACTGCCCGAATAACCGTAGTAGTAGCCCCAGTTATTCATTGCTTCGGCAGTCTTAGGAGTTGTATTATCAAAAGTGCGCCTTGTGCCAACAACGGCTTCGGTAAAGAATTTGGGCGTCCACGTCGCATTCCATTGGAAAGTCAGGCCGTAATTATCCTGATTGAAATTGACAGGGGAAGCCGTTTCATTATAGTTGGCTAGGTTTCTATATGTATCGGAATTATATCGATCGCCAAAGAAAGACATGGACAATTTATGGTTCTGGCTGACGTTCCAAGTAAGCTTCAGCGCGTATTGAGGATCCCTGTAGTTGTTCTCATATCCAGAGGCATTAGCCCAAGACGTGGCCGGCGCTCCATTAAGCGTAATATAGGCATCAGCGCCCGTTTGAGGGCCATAAGACATCTTCGTCTTGTTGTAGTCATATGATGCAAAAAACCAGAGCTTGTCCTTGACGATGTACCCGCCTAGGAAGCCGCCCAAATCCCATTGTGTCATGTTACCAGGGAAATTCGACACTATGCTCTTGTTGTCGATCGCCCTCGGCTGTGCCGCCCAACTGCTGTCGAAGTAGTACAGGAATAGGCCGCCATGGAATTCGTTGCCGCCACTCTTGGTGATTGAGTTAACCTGGCCGCCCATGAGGCCGCCGTATTCTGCATCAAGGCCGCCAGTCTTGACTTCCGTCGCCTCGATGAAGTCAAAGTTCAGGCCCATGTTGTTCAGGCCGTCAGCAGCGCCGACGACTTCGATGCCATTGACCAAGTAGCTATTTTCCGGCCCCGACGCTCCGTTGATAGAAGGCGCGCCAGCCAAGCCGGAACCCACGGCGCCTGGTGAAAGGTAGGCGATATTCGAGGAGCCACGCCCCATTGGGATCGCGTTAATCATCGTGTCGGAAATGGTCGCGCCAGTGGTCGCTTTCTTCTCGTCAATAATCGGCGCCGCGCCTACGACCGTGATGGTCTGGGTTCCCTGGCCGAGCTGGAAGGGCAGGGATATGGTCGTGCCGAGCGGGATGTTAATGCCACTGCGGACGACGGAGTTGAACCCCTGAGCTTCCACCTGCACGGTGTAGTCCTTGCCCACGGGCACGAACGGAATGCGGTACTCGCCATTGATGTCGGTTGCCGCGCCAAGGAACCCCTGGACGGCTGGTCCGGTTACTTTGATCGTCGCGCCGATTACAGGCTGGCCCGACTGGTCCGTGACCTTGCCCTGCAGGCCGCCGCCCGTCTGGGCGAAGACCGCCACTGCCGCGATGGCGGCGCATAGCAAAAACAGGGCACTCCATTTGAGTGCATTTCTCATCTTGTCACCTCCATAACCTCCTGAAAAAAAACACCCTAACCGTTTGATTCGACTGAGGTTGTCCTTCCTCTCGATCCCTCACCTCCTTTCCCTTACCACTCTAAGTTAACAACTAATGAGCACCTTGTCAAGCCCCCCACAACTGGAGGTACCCAGCGGAGCCGGAATTGGATGAAAGATTGGAAACTCACTGTCTCCTAGTCTGACTTCGTCCCGATCCCAAAGGCGTGGGCGCGACAACAATTCCGCCGCCAACAAGTCCGACGCTTTTATCTTGACTCTCAACTTCGCACGTATCTTCGATACCGTTCACGCCCGCAATGCATGTCGAGCATGGAAGGCGCCGCGGCTCATGTAGTTTTGCAGGTTCGTCGAGGCGACGGAGGCGCCTTTGTCGCAGAGCCAGCCGGCCACGGCCGCAAGGAGCAGCTTCACTCCCGGCGACTTCAGCACCGGGGCGGCCCTGTCAAGCTTCAAGAGCGCGCCGCCCTCCTCTTTGACAAGCAGAAGCTGGACGTTCTGCACGAGCCGCCCCTCCGTCACCACGAACCTCAAGAGAAGCACGCCGCCGCTCGTCGCAAGAAAAGCCTCGCGGAATTTGACGTGCGTCTCATCCTCGGGGATGGAGAAGGCAAGCTCCGGCGGCTCCGCCCAGACGGCACGCAATTCAATTTCCCCCTGAAGCCTCACGTGGGGCACTCACGGCCTCCTTTGATAGACGAAGTAGCGCATTTCGCGGCCCTCCATCTTCCACTTGCGCTCATAGCGCGTCTCGGTTGGGTATGGTGAGACGAGGAGCCACTGCGCCTCCGGGTGAAGGCACTCGAGAGCCTGCGTCTTTGAAAAGGCCTCCGCCGCCTGATTGGCGTAAGGAGCGTCATCGGTCGCCACGTATAAGCGGCCCGAAGGTGCCAGCTTTCTCGCCGCGATGGCGAAGAGTTCTTCGGTCAGCAGCCTTCTCGAAGCATGGCGGGTTTTAGGCCATGGGTCCGGGCAGTTGATGTAGATCGAATTCAGCGACCCGGCGGCGAAGAGCAGGTTCAGAAGGATGTAAGCGTCGCCCATGACCGGCAGTACGTTGAAAACCTTTTCCCGCCTCATTCTCTTGACAAGCCTTCGGTGGCCTTCGCCGAACCTCTCGATCCCGATGAAGCGCGAGGCCGGCTCTCTCAAGGCCATGTCGAGGAGGAAGTCCCCGCCTCCGTAACCGATTTCAAGATTGGCCGGGCCGCAAGGGAGGAATCGGTCCCACTCTATTGGAAGCTCCTCCTCCTTCCACCAGTCGCCAAGGTCGATCCTTGGTATCGCTTCCCATACGGGCAGCACGGGGCAAGTATGAAGTATGAATGATGAAGTATGAAGGGAGACGCCATCTTCCTTCTTTTCAACTCCCATCTTTAAACTCCATCGGGCTAATAACGAAGCATCAACGAGAGGTTATGACGCATTGGCTTTTGCCTTCTTGGAAATGGCGGTGAAAATCGCTAAGAGCTCATTGCATTCGTTACGAAGGCTTGTCAATTTTACTTTGGCTGGAATTATAGATTCCGCGAGCAACTCAAGCCAGTAATCGGTTTCGTCAAGCTCTTTTAAACAGTCACCAATCTTGGCCACGAACTCCGCTTTCGAGCGAGATCGGCTCGCCTCGCGGTAATTTGCGCCGACAGACGTACCGGCACGCAAGACCTGCTTGCCAAGCACCTGCGCTTCGGTCGTCTTCGGCAACTTGGCATAAATTCGTATGATGCGCAGCACGAGTTCCATCGTACGAATCCGCAAATCTCTAGGCTCGGCACACGCCTTCATCTCGTCCTTCATGATTCAACCTTCGTATTTGCACTGTTCATTGCCTTCCCAGGCTGATGTAAGTGAAGCCGGCTTCGCGAAGCTGTTCAGGGTTGTAAAGGTTCCTCAAGTCTATGACGACTGGCGCGGAAAGGGCCTTCCTCAGCTTTTCCCAGTCAAGGCTCTTGAACTCGTTCCACTCCGTCGCGATGACCAGCGCCTTGGCTCCGCTTGCCGCCTCGTAAGGATCTGGGAAAGCCTTTATCGCCGGCGCTTCCCTTGTCGCGTTGTCCGCGGCGGCCGGATCGTGTGCGCGCACCGTCGCGCCGGCTTCTATAAGCCGCTTGGCTATTTTCAACGCCGGCGACTCCCGCACGTCGTCCGTGTCGCCTTTGAACGCTAGGCCCAGCATGGCGACTGGAAGCCCTTTCAAGGAGCCCGCCGCTTTGCTGATTTTGGCGACGGCCCGTTCCACTTGATCTTCATTGGCCTCCACCGCGGCTTCAACCACCTTCAACTTGACTCCGCTTGCCTTCGCGACGTCAAGAAGCGCCCTAGTGTCCTTGGGGAAGCACGAGCCGCCGTACCCCGGGCCGGGCTGCAAGAACTTTGGCCCGATCCTGCCGTCCATCCCCATGCCCTTCGAGACCATCATCACGTCGGCCCCGACCTCCTCGCAGAGCTTCGAGATTTCGTTGATGAAAGTTATTTTCACGGCGAGGAAGCCGTTGCTCGCGTATTTGATCAGCTCCGCCGTGGCCCTGTTGGTGACGACGATGGGCGCGTCGTTCTCGCGCATCGGCTTGTAGAGCTTCAAGAGGACGTCAAGCCCCTTAGGGTCGTCGCAGCCGAGAACGATCCTGTCCGGATTCAAGAAGTCCCCGACGGCGCAGCCCTCCCTGAGAAACTCCGGATTGCTCGCGACGGCGAAACTTTCCTTTGAGTGCTCCTTCGCCATGATCGCCTCTATTTTCGAGCCGGTCCCGACGGGCACCGTGCTCTTCGTGACGATCACCTGATAGCCTTTGTGGCACTTGGAAATTGTCTTGACGGCCTCGAAAACGTAGGTCATGTCGGCGCTGCCGTCCGGCGCCGGAGGAGTGCCGACGGCGAGAAAAATCACCTCGGCCCCCGGGATAGCCGCCTCGGTCTGATCGGAGAAATGAAGCCTGCCGGCGGCGACCCCCTTGTGAATCAGCTCCAGAAGCCCGGGCTCGTATATCGGACACTGTCCGGCCTTGAGTTTCTTGATCTTCTCCTTGTCAATGTCGGCGCAGGTAACGTCAAGCCCGAAGTGGGCGAGGCATGTCCCGGTGACGAGTCCGACGTACCCGGTTCCAATGACGGTGACTTTCATCCTCCGTTCTCCTTCCTGTACCAGCCGGCGAACTCTCTCAGGCCCTCCATGAGCGGGACGGAGGGCGAAAAGTCGAGAAGCCGCGCCGCTTTCGTGACGTCGGCCGACGTGAGCGGCACGTCGCCAGGCTGCATCGGTTTTTCCACTATGATCGCTTTCTTGCCCAGAACATCTTCAATCGCCGAGATCAGCCGCGACAACGGCGTGGTCCGGGCCCCTCCGATGTTGATTATCTCGTAGCCGGAAACCCGCTCCAGCGCTCGCTTTACGCCATCCACTATGTCCGAAACGTAAGTGTAGTCGCGCTGGGCCGATCCGTCGCCAAACCGTTCTATGGGTTCGCCGGACTCGATTCTCTTGACGAACTTGTGGATCGCCATGTCCGGCCGCTGCCTCGGGCCATACACGGTGAAGAACCTCAGCGCCCAGATGTCAAGCCCATGGAGGTGGTGGTAGGCGTGGCAGAGCGCCTCGCAGGCAAGCTTCGTGGCGGCATAAGGCGAGAGCGGCCTCGAAGCCGGGTCGTCCTCGCGGAACGGCGCGGTGTTCCTGCCGCCATAGACGCTCGACGTGGAGGCGAAGACCAGCTTTTTCGCCTTTTGTTCCCTCATAGCTTCCAGAAGGTTCAAGGTAGCCAGGTAGTTCAGCTCCGCGTAAGCCCGCGGCTCCGCGATCGAACGGCGGACCCCGCCTCGCCCGGCAAGATGAGCCACTGCATCGAACCCTTTTCCGATCAAAGCGCCAGCGAAATCGGCGTTCCGCAAGTCACCTTCTATGAACGTGAAGGAGCTTGACCTCGCCGCCGCCTCGATGTTGCGCTCCTTGATCTCCCTGCCGTAGTACGGGTCGAAGTTGTCAACCCCGGTGACTTCGTGGCCGGAAGCCAGAAGCGCGTCGCAAAGGTGCGACCCTATGAAGCCAGCGGCGCCGGTGACGAGAACCTTCATGGCTGCTGTTTCTCCTGCGCCTTGGCATCCTTGGCCGCGTCCTCCGCTTTCTTACGGAGGTACCACTGCACGAGCGTTGACTTCCTGATGCCATCCGCCACCGCCGAAAGAGTGTCGTAGACCGACCTGTCGTTGACGAGCGCCCCGAGCGTCCCTTGTCCGTTGTCTATCTTCTTTAGTATTGAAGCCATCGAATCGCTCATGCTCAGGAGGTTCTGTGCCACTCGTTCGCCGTACTGGTCGTCCATCAGGAGCTTATTGCCCAAGGTCCCCGGCTTCTGGAGCGAGTCGGCCACTTTCGCGAGCCCCTCCGAAGCGCGCGCCAGGTTGGCGACCATCGCTTCGCCCTGCCCCTTCTTGGAGATGAGTGCTCCGGCTCCGCCCCGCCCCGCCTGTATGTCGGCCAGAATCTCGTTGAGACGGCTGAGCGACTCCGAGAAATTCTCCGCCGTCTTTTCGCCGTACGCCCTGTCGGCCAGCATCTTTCCGGCGAAGCTGTCGCCGTTCGCAATCGCTTTGCTGACGGTGTCGAGGCTCTTGGCGATGCTGCTTATCTGGTTGACCGTCTCCTGCCCCAGCTGCGGGTCCCTCAGGAGCCGCGCCACTACTCCGTTGCCCTCGTTGATGTTGGTAAGCAGCTTGTTCAAGTTGTCGCTCAGGTCCTGGACGCCCTGGATCACGTCCTGCGCGCCTCGGCCCAGCGCCTCGAGGTTGATGGCCGGGTCAATTGGAATCTCGTGGTCGGGCAGGATGTTCTCCGCCGCAGGGTTCTCCTTCTGAGGAGTGATCAGCGCGAGGTACTTGTCGCCCAAGAGCCCCAGGCTCTTGATGGAGGCTTTGGTGTCGGACCTGATTCTTGGAACGAGATTGGCGCTTATCTTGTAACGGACCACGACCTTCGGAGACTCCGGGTTGCTGCTGAATTGGAGCCGCGAGACGTAGCCCACCTCGACCCCCTGGAACCAGACGCCGCTGCCTTCCTTCAATCCCGCCGCGTCCGGAAAGAGGCTGTAGTAGTCAACTTTCCGCTCGAAGAGCTTCTGGCGGCTCGTAATGCCAACTATCGCGAGCGCCGCCACGAGAAGGGCGAGCGCCGCGACCACGCCGATACGGAACAGCACTCCTTCACGGTTCTCGTTCATCGAGGCTCCTTCCCTCTATGAAGCCGCGCAGTACGGGATGATCCGTTCGGCGGGCTTCCTCGGGCGTGCCAACGAAGGCCATGCGGCCCTCGTACAGAAAGGCCACGCGGTCCCCAACCCTGAACATTGATTGTATATCATGCGTGACAACAACTGATGTCACGCCAAGCATTTTTTGAAGCCTGATGATCAACCGGTTGATCGTGTCCGCCGTGACCGGGTCGAGTCCGGAGGTCGGCTCGTCGTAAAGAATGCACCTGGGCTCGGCCACGATGGCCCTTGCCAGCGCGACGCGCTTGCGCATCCCGCCGGAAAGGTCGGCGGGGGCGAGGCCCTCGGTGCCCTGGAGGCCGACGACCGCCAGCTTCTCCATGACCCGCCGCTTCACCTCATCCTCGCCGCAGAGGCGCTGCTCCCTCAACGGGAACGCCACGTTGTCAAAGACGGTCATCGAGTCGAAGAGCGCCCCCCCACTGGAAGACGTAGGTTATCCTCTTTCGGACATCCATCCACTGGGCCTCCGTGAAGGAGGTCACCTCCTGGCCCTCGACGTGGAGCGAGCCTACGTCCGCCTCCATGAGGCCGATCGTCAGCTTGAGAAGCACCGACTTCCCCGAGCCGGAGCCGCCGAGTATCACGAGCGACTCGCCCTGCGCCACGGACAGGTCAATCCCCTTGAGGACCTCGTTGTTTCCGAAAGACTTTCGCACGCCCTTGTACTCTATGAACGGCTGCATGTCAGAAGACCAGAAAGAGCTTCGTCAGGAAGAAGTTCGAGATCAGGATGATGATCGAGCTGAAGACGACCGTGTCGGTCGTGGAGCGGCCGACGCCGTCGGCGCCGCCCTCCGTTTTCATCCCGTTGTAACACCCGATCAGCACGATGAGCGCGGCGAAGACGAAGGTCTTGCCGAGCCCGGAGAATATGTCGTGGAACTTCATCAGCCTGAAAGCGTGGTTGATGTAGAAGCGTCCGGCGATCTGGAGCTGGAAGGTGGAGATTATCCAGCCGCCGACGATGCCCATGGCGTCCGCGATCAGCACCAGCGTCGGCAGCATCAGAAAGAAGGCGAGAAACCTCGGCACGACGAGCTTTCTGACCGGGTCAGCCCCCATCGCCCTCAGCGCGTCTATCTGCTCGGTCACCTTCATGGAACCGATCTCGGCCGTGATGCCCGCCCCGACCCGGCCTCCGACCATCAGCGAAATGAGGACTGGGCCAAGCTCCCGGACCATTGATATGGCCACGACTTCGCCTACGTAAAGCTTCGCGCCGAAAGCCTGGAGCGCGTAAGCCGTCTGAAGGGCGAGCACCATCCCGATGAAAACGGCCGTAATAAGAACTATCGAGAGCGACTGGACACCCAGGAGATTCATCTGGTAGATAACGAGGTTCCACTCCCACGGCGGCGAGAAGAGCGCCTTGGCCGTCCTCGCCGTCAGCAGGGTCATTCCTCCCAGATATTCGATCCCTCTTCCCAAGCGGGTCGAGCGGAGATTCATCCGGTCGCTCCTCCCTTAAAAGCTTATCCCGCCGTTGTTCTTTGGTCAAGCCCGCCGGTTATCCTCCAGCGGCTCTTTGCGCCTTGGCGGCCAGATGAGATAGAATAATTTGCTTTGGGAGGCGAGATGCTCCTCGTTCTTAAACTCTCGGCCGGCGAAGAAGAGCGAGCGGCGCTCAAGGCGCGGCTCGACGCCACCGGCGCGGTTTACAGAGTCGAGAACCACGGCGGGCGCGAGGTCTGGTCGCTTCACGGCTCGGTGCCTCCAATTGATGAGTGCGCTGGGCTGCCGGGAGTCGAGCGCGCCCTTTTGCCTGGCGACGGATACCTGCTCGCGTCGCGGGCGCTCCATCCGGATCCAACCGAGCTCAAGCTGGGCAATACGATCGTCGGCGGAAAGATGTTCCTGCTGGCCGCCGGCCCATGCGCCGTCGAATCGAAGGAGCAGATGGAGATTTGCGCCAAAGCGGCGAAGGCCGCCGGAGCCGCCGTGCTGAGAGGCGGTTCGTTCAAGCCGAGGACGAGCCCCTACTCGTTTCAGGGGCTCGGCGCCGAAGGGCTGATGATTCACAGGAAGGCCGCGGACGCTCACGGGCTTCTGATGATGAGCGAAGTGCTCGACCGGCAGGACCTTCCGGCGGTCGGGGAGATCGCCGACATCCTACAGGTGGGCAGCAGAAACATGCAGAATTTCCCCCTCCTGAAAGAACTTGGAAAGCAGGCCAAGCCCGTCCTCTTGAAGCGCGGCCTGGCGGCGACCAGGGAGGAGTTTCTTCTCGCGGCTGAGTACGTCCTCGCCGGAGGCAACTCGCGCGTCATGCTCTGCGAGCGGGGAGTGCGCTCCTTTGACCCGGCGCTCAGGCACACGCTCGACCTGGGCTCGGTCGTCCTCTTGAAACAGATGACACACCTGCCAGTTCTCGTTGATCCTTCGCACGCCGCGGGGCGGCGCGAATTGGTCCTTCCCATGGCCAGGGCGGCGGCCGCGGCCGGAGCCGACGGGCTCATGCTCGAAATTCACCCCGACCCGGCGAGAGCGCTTTCGGACGGGCCGCAGGCGCTCCTTCCACGGGAGCTGATGGCGCTCAAGGCCGACCTCGAACGCATCCTGCCGGTGGCGGGCAAGTCATTAGGAGAGGAATCTTGATCCGGCTCACCAACACGCTGACCAGGCGGGTCGAGGAGTTCA